>JBBRRF010000170.1:0-4532 GCA_038200885.1 Candidatus Nitrosocosmicus sp. | reverse complement strand
TATTACACGGTCCACCAGGCACTGGTAAAACATTATTGGCAAAAGCCGTAGCAAACGAAACAAATTCTAATTTCTTTACAATTGGAGGACCAGAAATAATGAGCAAGTACCACGGTGAATCTGAAGAAAGACTTCGCAATGTATTTCAAGAGGCGGAAAAGAATGCACCTTCTATAATATTTATCGACGAAATTGACTCAATAGCGCCAAAACGGGAGGAAGTTAGCGGTGAAGTTGAAAGGCGGATTGTGGCTCAACTTTTATCTTTAATGGATGGGATGAAATCAAGGGGTAAAGTAGTGGTAATAGCTGCTACAAATAGAGTAGATGCCATTGATCCTGCATTAAGAAGACCAGGCCGTTTTGATAGGGAAATCGAAATTGGAGTTCCCAACAGGGATGGGCGGTTGGAGGTATTGCAAATACACACAAGAGGAATGCCGCTAGATAAGGATGTTGATTTACAAAGACTAGCTGATATTTCTCATGGTTTTGTTGGAGCTGATTTGCAGGCACTTGCTAAGGAGGCAGCCATGCGTGCCCTTAGAAGAGTTCTACCAGATATGAATCTCTCTAGCGAAAGCATACCCCTTGATACTTTAAGAAAGATTATAGTTAGAATGCAGGATTTTATGGATGTAATTAAGGAAACAGAACCCTCAGCCATGAGAGAGGTGTTTGTAGAAGTACCGGATATAAAATGGGAGGATATAGGTGGACTTTCCACCATAAAACAGGAGCTTCAAGAAGCTGTTGAATGGCCACTAAAATATTTGGGAGTTTTTACCTATGCAGATGCCACCCCTCCAAAAGGAATTTTGTTATACGGTCCACCAGGCACTGGTAAAACATTAATGGCAAAAGCAGCAGCAAATGAAAGTGAAGCAAATTTCATAAGCATTAAGGGGCCAGAACTGCTTAGCAAGTGGGTAGGAGAATCAGAAAAAGGAGTAAGAGAGATATTCAGGAAAGCTAGACAAGCTGCTCCATGTATAATTTTCTTTGATGAACTGGATGCCATAGCTCCAACTAGAGGCGGAGATCATGGAGATTCCCATGTAACAGAGAGAGTAATCAGTCAATTGCTGACCGAGATGGACGGCCTCGAAATACTAACGAATGTAGTAGTAATTGGAGCCACCAATAGACCCGACATAATAGACCCAGCATTATTGAGGCCAGGGAGATTTGATAGAATTCTATATGTACCTCCACCTGATCGGGAATCCAGACTTCAAATTATCAAGATTCATACAAAAAAGAAGCCGTTAGCTGAAGATGTCAATATCGAAGATTTAGCTGATAAAACTGATGGATATACAGGAGCTGATATCGCTTCATTATCATCTGCAGCAGTCATGTTGGCATTAAGAGAACATATAACAAAATATCCAGATTCCAAGGAGGCAGAGAAACAAGCAAAGGATTTGAAAATAAATATGAAGCATTTCGATGATGCCATGAAAAAAATAAGACCTTTGTCAAAGCAGGAAGTTGACATGTATAAGAACGTGGCAAACAAATTTGGAAAAGTGGAATTATAGTTCACCGAATTTAATAAAAGAACACTTTATCCTTATTTGTAATCCGGATATCGCTTGACCGAATAAACTCTAATCTTGGTTGGAAATTAAATCTGGATTAAAAGGTTTTTGGCTCATTACCTTCAACTCATTTTCTATGGGACAAACTCTATCGGGGTTTTAGAAAAGAGACACCACTCTAAATAATAGGATATGAAAGCAAGATCAGTAAAATGACTTAATGAATACAATGTACAAGAGCAGTGATCCGCATCAATTTAAGTAGATTATAAAGAATTTGTCAAATTCTATCGAAAGCGATATCCTGTAATCTTGGTAATTTAAAGCAGATTTAGTAATCAAAATCTCTATGATTTAGTTAACCTAATTCAGGATATGATTCGACCAGGTAATAGCTCGAGACTCCTGATATATCAGACGAAGGGTTTTAATTATAATCCTCATATCCTTCCATCTTATGATTCGTCCAGTTTTCAAAAACCCTTAAAACATCTTCCTTAGTATCATTGGTTTTTAATAAATTACTAATTCCGATTGCCGCTCTAACATCCTTTCGTTCAACTGATATCAACATCAAACTTATTGCCTCACAGATTTCCTCAGGTAATTTCTTGATCAAACAAAATTTTACTACTTTGATGAAATCATCATCATTATACTCTCTCAAATAATATTCTTGAAATCTAGATCTTACGGGTCTTGGCAAATTTACAATACTATTTGATGTTGCAAAAATCTTAACATTTTCAATTTTGAAATCATATTTAATTTCTTTTAATTTTTTTACAATCTTCCCATTGTTTAATAAACTTAGTAGTGAACTTAAATCATTCCTCTTTAATTTGTCTATTTCATCTATAATAATCAACTTGGCATTTCTATTATAAAACAATTCTTCGATTAGGCCAGCGCTGGTTGTGTTGGATGCATCATAATAGAAAACGTCATTACATTTCTCTTGTATTGTTGACATGACCAGCGTCTTAGACGTTGCTGGAGGGCCCACCAATAATATATTAATTTGTTCCTCGGAGATTAGTGCCCTAAATATATTTTCTTTCATACCGTCTAAACCGTATATATTTGAAAAGAATTGAAGTGCCTTATCCTGAGTAGTCATATTACTATATCTATCTTTAATAAGATTTTGTCTACTGAATCTAAAATAATTAAATTTGTCCTTTAGATCAATCATAGATATAACAATGTATTCATTGTTTAGAACTTAACCTTTGCCATGTGATAAATACAGATATTCTTTTCACCATTTTAACAATTGTAGGAATAATTTACTATAATGAGTAACCGGCATAGGGACAGTAATACCAGAAAAGATAGTTCAAGTATTCATAAATGAACTATATTAAGACAATACATCACAATACGGAAATTTTATTGAAAAAAAAAGTCTTGTGATGTGCGTACGGGGTGCACGGTGCCGGTGAACTAACGTGGTCTACTTATGATAAGGAGAAGATTTAAAATATTTTTACCTAAGAATTCTCCGACTAGATTCATTATGGAGAAAGATCCCTGAAGATATACATAATCACTTGTTCATTGATATTTTCGTCAAACGTCATTTTAACCTGAATGATCCTTTTCGGTTTAAAATTTGGATAAAATTATTGTGAATAAATCTAGTTAAAATAGGGTATGAATTATAGTTTACCTTTTTTGCAAAAACCATTCAAAATGGATATTGACAAAGCTAATTTTCACCCGAGTGATAATTTTAATTTTTTGAACTCAATTAAACACAATCAAATTTGTGTAATGAAATTCTTTTATGTTTGGATCTTAATCAGAAGGTAACCACATCCATCAATCATTTCTTCATCATAGTCATCCCGAGTCCAGTTCCCATGACTAAAAACAGAGTCAAATGAATATGTTGAAGATCAGTTCAAATTCGAAATCATCTTTAGTTTAATACATCCCTTTGATGAGTATTAATACCGACGCATAGATGACTCCATGTCTAATAATTTCTGAACTCTCTTTTCGATCGGTGGATGGGTTGAAAAGAGTTGCGTGAGAGTGTCACCTGAAATTGCGGGGATTATGAAAAAGGCATTGTAACCCTCTATGTGTTTTAATTCCTTTGGTGACACTTTATGCATAGTTCCACTAATTTTCAATAATGCGTTAGCCAAGCTGACGGGCTTTCGGGTCATTTGGGCAGCTCCCCTATCTGCAGAATATTCTCTGTAACGCGAGATGGCCCTAATTATTAGAAAACTCACTATCCATGTTACTAATGAAACAACAATTATGATTATGATAGAGCTTCCATTATTTCGATCCCTTCCTGCACCATATATTCCTCCAAAAAATCCGAATTGCATCATTTGCCATGCTATGGTTGAAAACAAACTAGCGAGTGTTATTACCATTACATCCCGATTTTTTATGTGTGTTAATTCGTGTGCTAAAACTCCCTCTAATTCATCTTGATCTAATATTTCTAATAATCCCGTAGTAACAGCAACAACAGAACTGCGATGACCTTTGCCTGTGGCAAACGCATTAGGAATTCGGTTGTTTACCACAGCAATCTTGGGCTTGGGCAAATTATTGTTAGACACTATATTTTCCACCATAGAGTGCAAACTTTCATATTGTTCCTTGGTAACTATTTTTGCTCCAGTACTCCATAGAACTATTCTATCAGAAAAAAACCACTGACCCAAAATAAATACTGCCGAAATTATTACTATTGGAAAAAAGCCCAGACCAAAATAGGCTAAAACCGTGATAAAAACAATGTACAAAAAGGCCAATATACTCAAGCAAATAATTATTCTTATTGTTATCCCAGTATCCCTTTTCCTCCAAGAACTCTCCATTTTCCTATCCATATTTGGATGATTTGCTATTTAATCATGATATTTTTTTCCCGTGCTTGGGGGGGGGGGGGGGCGGCCCGGGGGCGGGGGGCGGAGACGGGGGGGGGAGGGGAGTACAAATGATTAGTGTATAGTTGAT
>JBBRRF010000169.1:0-4547 GCA_038200885.1 Candidatus Nitrosocosmicus sp. | reverse complement strand
GGGTATGGCTCCACAATATTTACAGATGAGTACAGAGCATATGACTCATTAGAAGAACACGGATTTGTACACAAAACTGTAAACCATTCAGAGAAGGAATATGCAAATGGTATAGTACATGTCAATAACTGTGAATGCCGAAGTAATCTTTACCAGTTGTGGATAAGAAAGTTCATGGGTGTTAACAAGCACAATTTACAGACGTATTCAAAAACATTTCAGTTCATTCATAACAATAGAACCCATACAAGAAGGGACAGGTTCATGGAAATACTCTATAATTAGCAGCTGAAACATTCAGAAATATGAGCGATTCAATTTTGTCTACTTTCTCAAAATACTAAAATTAGAGCCCAATAATCAATAATGCGATCACGAATTATTTATTTCAAGTAGTGTCAACGTAGATTTTATATCGTTGAGTCGTCTAATTAAAAGGACTTTTCTTTGCAAATCCTCTTTGTCACTAGCATTTACTTTTACTATAATATCGTATACACCATAAACTCGGTAAGCTTTATTGACGTATTCCAAATCCCTTATTTGATCCATTACCTTTGCTTCAGATCCTAGTGTACAATTAATTAAAACAAAGGCGTTGTGATTCATATGATTTGACTATAACCTGATAAAATAAAACTGTTATCTTTTTAATAAAAAAAGTTATTTTCTTCTGGCAGTAATCGTGTGTGTATGTTCTACATACCATCTTATACTACCCTTAAAACTAGACCACCAGTCCATAAACCCGTCGCTTGTCTCTGATTCAAAAAGCAAAAATCCGTTATACTCTGTCCCCCACGCATGACTATATTCTCCCATTAACTCGATTCCCTGCGGCAAACTCTTTTTCATCTCTCTCCACTGCTCACTTGCTTTTTTTTCTTCTTCAGGAGTCATTGTTTTAAATCTATAGAAAACTAAAAAGGTAGCACTCATACATTTCATAATAATGATTATATTTTAAATTTTACTATTCAAATATTATTTTTTAGCGACAAAGGCTATAAATCATTTAGGCTAAATTTAAAATAGCAAGAATTGCACTTAAATTTTTCTTTTCCTGGAGTGCTTGAAACCACATCTAATTGACCTTTTGATCTACAATTGGGACATTTCCCATAAATTGTTTTCTTCGTAGTTTATTTGACATATCTTTATAATATAAATTTTAAAATCTATCTTGCTGAATTCAAATATGGTCCTAGTTCTGGACATAAAATCGAACATCTCCATGATTGGTATAAAGTGAGAGCAAATTATCATCTAACCTGCAATTGGAACTAATTCTATGCTGTTAACAGTTGTGTAAAGAATTGATATACTTTCATGTAAACTAATCATGTTCGCTTAGATAACTTGATCTTTTGTTAATTATTTAGGATCATCATGATGATTTACCTTTTTCCATCTATCATGATACAATTTGCTGCTGACTAAATAAACAAAGAGACAGGTTATTTTGCTCGATGCTAAAGAATCTGGACAATGGTCCGATTATAATATTAATGACTAATGAATTTGGCTATCTAGAACATCCAACAATGACCAATTAGAAGAAAACATCTTCTTAAAGTCAAAATCAACATAAGAATATATTATTAATTCGGTTAGAAAAAGACATATCAACTAAATAATCTGATCAGGATGTTTAGTAATCAGGTCTGAATTTTACAGTACGGATCTTGAGATGTGAAATTAGCCAATATTATAGTATTTTTTATAATTTTTAGTAATATTTGGATGAGTATACGTAAATTCTGGTCATTAACTTATCCTTGTGAGAAATATGTATACCAGTACTGATAAGCTAAAGATCTATTAAGTTAAAGTAGAGATGTTTGATGTTCATTTGCGCCGTTTCATCTCATATTAAACGGACGGATGACCTAATGTTATATAAGTAGATTGGTTATAGTCATATATATGGTTAATTAATTAGGTAACGGTGTCTCTTGGTGTCGCTTTTATCCATAGAATAAGTGGAACCGACAGCTTTCTATACTTGATATGGATAAACTTATTTAAAAGGTAGGCTTGTTTTATGCCTATTTAGGCGCCGTGGTTAAGTTATGCAGATAACATGGTCACTCTATATGAATATTGATCATGCTTGTTTTTTCAACATGATTTCGTGGATGGGCAAATCTTTTCAAACCACTTTTGCCGGTATCCTGTTTAATGTGAAAGGCGGCTTTGTCTATCACTGCTTGCCAGGATATATGATATTGTATCTCTCAGGCCTTTCATTACTTTTCTTTCGTGTCTAGGTCCGGAATTATCTATAAGAAATACTATCTGTGATAGCACATTATTTGGATAGGGTAGACTACCGCACCTTGTTTGACCCTGGGTAGATGTCAGCTAGTCCTAGAATCATCTTCTCTATAACGTCGTCACATCCTCTTGCTAGTTTAACCTGCCTCTAAACCTAGAAACTTTTTCTGTCGTATCTTCTTTTGACCATTGGTCTGCTGTTGGACACACCAATGACACATCCGCTGGTATTACAATCTTTGACTCAAAAACACGGATAGGATACTATACTTTCAGTTGCTTTGTTTCCTAATTCATTATCCTTCAATCACATGTATTCCGGGTATTCTATATTCTTCTAAACAGATTATAGAGTGATACTTTTATCGTCATCTCCTTTACCATGTTTTCAAATCTAGTTGCAGATACATATTCACCAAACGTTCTCTTTAGGGTTGAAAAGGCTGTTTCAGCTATCCATCTATGTCCGTACTTTCTTTTCTTCTTCCATTTTAAAAGGTCCTCTTCTGTCTGCAGCATTACCTCGCTGTTCCTCAAACTATTGTTTCTGGCAGAAACGATAGAGTTCTTTCTCACCTTTATACCGGGTGTTATTCCTTTCTCCTGGAGATACTGAAAGTTTGTATTGGAATCATAGGCTCCGTCAGCCAAAGCTGATTTTATCTTTATTATCTTCTTGTTTAATTTGGTGTTACTGGTTGTTCTTGTTGTTGCGGAACCATCCAAAACACGGCTAACCAATTTCGTTAGCATTTTACCATCATGTACTTTCTCATCTGTTACTTCTAAAGCAAGGATTTCCTTGGTCTTTACGTTTACAGCTATATGAATCTTGACATAGTCTTTCCTGTTCTGTACATTCCATTTTTCATCCATCCACTGACCTCTGTTGGTTATCTTGGTTCCAGTACTATCTATTGCGATTATGATGTACTCGTCATCATCATTACCTGTATTGTCGTTTGTGATGTTGATGTCTAGTTTGTTGATTCTTTTGCAGATATGGCCGTAACTAGGCGGCTTTTCAGGAAGATTTTTCCCCGTAGCCTTGATTATTCCTTCCGTCTGTCTGTAGGGCAGATGAAATGAGTAACGTATGTAACCAATGGCCAGGATGAAAGAATCTGGAAAGAGGAAGGGTTTACCCATTTTATTTTTATTCATCCTTTGCAGTTCGTCATCCCACGTGTCAAGGAAATCATATGAGAAAAGGATCTCTCTACGTCTTACAAGTGAGTGGTTGTAAGAAGGCCAGTCAATCACGGAAAAGAATAGTCAAATCTAAGCTAAATAGGTTGAGTTAGGCGACAAAGCAGAAATTACAAATAATTGCTAATGTTTAGATAGCCGTCTAATTGCGCAATAGATCTATTGTATCAGGACTGGTAAACTACAGGTTAATGAATATCTGTTAGCCACAGAAATCGATTGCGATAGAAGACACGACTAACCTATGCTAATTACACAAGAGATCTACTATATTCAATGCGAGTGCTAATGGAATAAGATTGGTCGATAAAGATTTTGCATTGGACAAAAGACTAATGGCAATTACTGGAGACCATCAACCAATTATCAATCCGCCATTAAAAACAAGTCCTGAACCAGTGTTTCTTATTGCGGTTGGAAATCTTTCTGAAAGAAAGGCTGGTATTGACCCAAAGGCTGTTGCAGATACAATATCTCTAGTCCAAAACAATGAATGCATTTCTTATGTCAGAACAACCGATTAGATTTCAATCCCAAATGGTCTACTAACACTACTAAGAAAGTCTAGTATGTATTAGAAAAAGAAAGAAAGAAGGTATTTCTAAACGAATTGTACTATACTATACCAAAGAAGATTGAATCTAAGATATCAGTCAAAACTTACGTCTGTGAGTCTTTTTACTTATCGTTAGATCTTCATGTTATAAGAAACAGCCTTTATAAGCTCTATAATGTTTGCACGGCATGTTGTTGCATACTGTAAGTTTTAATCAAAATGCTATACGAGCAATTAAACCATGTATTAAAGAATGAGGATTGAAATTCCGTACAGACCGATCAACATATCCTGCTTAGTTAGTAGTATTTATAATTTTGTGGATCAATAATAAAGTAATAATTTTACATAATTATTACTTTATGATCTTTATTTGCTGATTCTTTATGCTTTGTTGTATACATGTAAAAGTCTATTCTTGTAATCTACTGTTATCCAGCATCACTCAAACCACTTATCATGCGTGACCTCTGTAAAAGAAGGTCTTGTTTGTTGAATGTGGGGT
>JBBRRF010000168.1:0-4549 GCA_038200885.1 Candidatus Nitrosocosmicus sp. | reverse complement strand
CTGACATATTCGGTATTTTAGGTATAGAATGGTTGAAATCACTGCTTCCGACGGTTAGCCCGGTAGACAGAATAGTTCTGACCACATCACTTGAATCCATTCAAACAATCAATCAATCACCACAGATGGATGTAGTATCAAAAGAGATATCAAAGTATGCTTGCAGGAATAGCACAGATATAAAGATTCTTCTGAGTATAACTGGAATAGACATATTCGCTGCCATGCTCATATCCGCAGAAATAGTTGATGTAAGACGGTTTTCCACGCCTTGGAAACTGGTAAGTTATGCCGGGTTAGCACCTTCCACAAGAGAATCAGCTGGAAAGACAATTACAGGTAGGATAACTAAACAGGGATCACCGTGGTTAAGATGGATACTAGTTCAATGTGCACTTGTTGCAGTAAAGTATGACATCCGTCTTAGCATGTTCTATAACCGAATAAAAAACAAAAAGGGACATGGTAAAGCTATAGTTGCGACCGCTAAAGAACTACTTGTAATCATATGGTATATGCTGACTCGAAACGAACTCTATAGAAACATGAATAAACAAAGATACCGACAGAAGCTACGGAAATTAGAACAACAATAAACAATCAGAAATATTGCTGCCTATATCATCCATAGCGATAGCTATGTTTAGAAAACATTATTAGAACTAAAAGCATAGATATTATAGGCTAAACAGGACCCCAAAGGAAGCCAACTTACAAGCAGATTTTCATGGATGTAAAGTTAAGGTCTAATGTTATTATTATAACGATGTGCAAAGACCTTAATCCATTGTTTGACATGTTCTAGTTTACAGTTTTCCTTTCCTTTCGACAAGGAAAATAATCATCAAAGCTTTCAGTCCTATCTTTTATATACTGAATTCTTCTTTCTATCAAGCTTTTCTCCAAAGAAGAATGGATATAGTGTTTTAGTTTTAGAAATCCACCGGCTTGTGGATACCAAGAGCCTCCATCCGTTGATACAGGATGTCTTCCATGATCTTTTACCAAGCCGGATAAGAATCTCTCAGCTATCAGTATGTTTCTTTCTTTGGATATGGTTACTGAGAGAATCTGCCTGTATTCAGGCTCAATTGCAATCTATAGCCAGGAGTGTTCTGAAGAGCCAGTCTTTATTAAGGTTTCATCAACAAGGTATTCGTTGATTTTCTTCTTTGTCTTTGACAATAGCCTCTGAGGCTGATACTTTTGTATCCAATCTCTTATTGTAGCAGTATGGCTTCTTTTGACGAATCTGGATAACGCTTTGGATGTTTTTCTTAGGGATAAACCGTTAAAATACAGGTTAAGGGCATATATGATGTCCTCCAGAGGAGTTCTATACCTTATTTGATAAATCATGGATAATAAGTACAAATCAAAGCTATAGATTTATCGTTAACTTTACAGAGCCGCCACCATATATTAAAGATTTAAATATTTCTATGGTTAATATTGGGTATGAAAAACAATATGTTACAATTTAATATTGATTATCAGATGAGGAATAATATTAGAAGAATTATAGTTTTGCAAGGAGGAAAGCCTAATGACTAATGGTACAAAAAATGAGAACAAGAATAACATGCAATTTGATATACAAAGAGTTGTAGTTAGGTTTCATGAAGGTATAAGACTTCCCAATGAGCCTAATCCTGAAAAATATATTGACAAATTTGGTATTGGACCGTGGGAAAAACTAACCCAGGAATTTCCTAATCTTAAACTTATTCCAGTTTTTAGAACGGATAATAATGGATTGAATAGTTTAATTAAAAAGGCTTTTGAAATGGATTCTACTTATAAGCCTGTAGATTTTTCAGTTTTTTACTATATTGATGCTCCACCTGGAACCAATCTTATAGATTTGATCAAAAGGTTACTGAGATGGAATAGTGTAAAGGAAGCATATATAGATCAATCTGGTCCTGATCCAATCGTTAATCCTATAGATGATCCACGTTCTCCTAATCAGGGCTATCTCGATCCATCTCCAGATGGTATTGATGCAGAATATGCATGGGATTTTACAGGTGGTGATGGTGCAGGTCAACAATTTATAGATTTGGAACGAGGATGGACATTTGATCATGAAGATATTATATCACATGGCATTTCGCTTCTCCACGGCAATATACGGGATGCATCTAGATCTCATGGTACCTCGGTATTGGGTGAAGTATGTGCTTCTGATAATAGCTTGGGCTGTGTTGGTATTGTTCCTAATATTTCTTCTGCAAATGTGGTTTCATATCATGGTAGTACAAGACCTCAAGCTATAATAGAAGCGATACAAAACTTGAACTTTGGAGATACATTACTTTTGGAAGCCCAAGTATACCTTAATGGTACAACTATGCTTGGACCTATTGAAGCATATGATGCAGAATATGAGGCTATTAGACTTGCAACAGCTTTAGGAATAATAGTAATTGAAGCTGGTGGCAATGGTACGAATAATGGTTCCATCCCATCCCTGAATATGGATACTTACACAACTTTATCGGGATTGGCTATTTTAAATAGAGATCCTTCTAATCCAGATTTTAGGGATTCTGGAGCAATAATTGTGACTGCCGTAACAGCAGCAGCACCTCATACAAGATTAGATTATGCGCCATATGGAAGACGTATTGATTGTTATGCATGGGGCGAATTAATTAATACATTGCGCTCTGATTCCGGAGGTTCGACTGATCTGTACACAAGTTTCTTTAGTGGAACATCCGGTGCTTCACCAATAGTAACTGGCGCTGCTTTAGCTGTTCAAGGACGAGCGGAAGAACAACTATTTTTCCGTTATAGTCCTAAACAGATGCGTAAATTACTAAGTGATCCTAACAATGGAACTTTACCTGCTTTATCAGAAACCACGCAAATAGGAGTAATGCCAAACTTACGTGCAATATTTGATAATGTATTCAATGTAGCACCCGATATATATGTCAGAGATTTTGTGGGTGACGCAGGTGAACCACATGCGGGAGCCATTTCTGCTAGTCCCGATATAATATTACGAACTTCACAGGTTCCTGATCCTCAGAATGCATTTGGCGCTGGAAGTGGAACTGAAAATAGTTCTACTTTAGGTTCCACTGTAGAGATAGGACAAGACAACTACATTTATGTTCGCATATTAAATCAAGGCGGATCTAATGCAACAAACGTCAACATAACAGTTTATTGGTCGCCTGTAGCAACTCTAGTAACACCTAATTTATGGCATCTCATTGGTTCAGTAACTATTCCTAATGTTCCTGTTGGGGAACAACTTACAGTATCTGATGCTATTACATGGAATCAATCCGATATACCAAGCCCAGGTCATTATTGTTTTGTGGGTATTATCGGAAATGATTCTGATCCTGCTCCTGAACTTGCAGATTTTCTTAACTGGGATAACTTCAGACGTTTTATACGTGATAACAATAATGTAACTTGGCGTAATTTTAATGTAGTAGATAATGAACCTGATGTAGATGATCCAACAGTTCCTCAAGGGTTTAAGGCATTGCGGTTCTTGGCTCCTGGAGCTCCTGACAAAGCTCGCCATATGGGTCTTGAAATCATTTCAAAACTTCCAGATGGATCCAAGGTCATGCTAGAAGTGCCTATATCTATTTTTGAATTACTAACCAGAAATTATCAGATTGGAAATTTAAAGTTTGACAGAAAAAGGAATGTTGTATTGATCCCTATTATTCAAAATGGCCGTACTGTCTTTGATAATATTTTGTTTCCTGTAAAATCTCTTACACCAATGCGTCTATTAATTCATATACCAAAGGAACAAAAAAACAAAATCTTGAAGATTATAGCAAGACAACTTTGGGAAAAGGAAGAAGTAGGAAGGGTAACATGGCAAATTGAGTCAAAATAAAAAATATAGGAATGAAATACAACAAATATTTCTTTATTTTCTGAAACAAATGATTATTTTTATTTGATCTTGAATCAAATGGTAGGTAATAGATAAGTCAATGTAGATATAAAAAATTTGATTCACCAAATTATAGTATAGTTCAAATAGAAATGTATTTTTCTATAAACTAACTAACGTAACCATAAGCAGTTAAAATTTAAAAAAAAGAAATAAATAACAAATACGATGGATTATTTAGAATTGTATAATTTTTTTCTAATATCCAAGAAAACTATAATAAGATATAGCATCATATGAATTGAATTAGATTACAAATATGCTTAAATCAATCATGTAAAAAATGAATTTTTTCATTAATCTTATATTTGTTCTTTAGGTAAAATGATGTAAAATATGTCCTAGACCTCCGAAGATCCGATAGTTATGCCATATTATTCCATAGAAGATGGTTTCTGCATTCGTCAGAAATTGATTAGTATTCTAATATTTGTTGTCATGTCTTACATTAAATCTAATTCCAGAGGCTTGGAACCACCGGAGGCAATACCATCTTTATCACATTAATTGAAAAATAATTTTTATATATTGTGTAACCACATGCAGTATTCCTAAATATACCTCAATTTATAATACTTCATTATGGTGTTTAGACACTACCAGATACTTGTT
>JBBRRF010000167.1:0-4556 GCA_038200885.1 Candidatus Nitrosocosmicus sp. | reverse complement strand
TGAAAAATCCACATCCCATAAAATCCGAAACAAACTACCAGATATGCTTTGTGTGTAAGAATCTGATTTCTGGTGAAATTAAGAAACCTGAATGGAGGTGGAATCTGAATACTAGTCAACCGATGTGCAATGAATGCTATGAAAGAAAATCCAAAGAATATCAAAAAATCAATAATTATTGCAATGAATGCAACAAGAATTTGGGATTCATCAGGTATAATCCCAAACCACTGTGGTGTATTAAGGGCCAATTATGCAGACCCTGTTGGGATTTAAAGAATTCTACTTTTAAGAAATAAGACTCTGAAGTGATAATACGAAGAAAAAATTATACAATGAGCAACCGTCAAATAGCTCCTAGTTATGTATGCGCAAATACTGTATTTCTACTTGTTTTCTGCACCTTTCATACTCAATTGAAACTAACATTATTAGCTAACATAAAGATTTGATTAGGTTTCCATTTGTACAAAAGCTGAAGAAATAGCTATACTCTATCTCTACATAGATTATCATGTTGATTATTAAATCGAATTGTTCCTAGTGCTGTCTTGTATTTCATACCACATCTACGAAACACAAAGTTAGGGGACATCCATTAGATCTATCTCCACAACATCGATACTATACCCAAACCAGTTATACACAAGCCTGCATATGCGACTTGTGGTACGCTGATACTCATAGCACCTATGGCTAGGCCAATCCCAGCTATAGCCATTAGAACTTCCCCTTTCCTTCGATTTGTTAAGTGCAATACCATTATGATTATTTTACAATGGGTTTATAAAATATTTCTCTATTATTGGAAAAATTTTATTAGGCAAATTTAAATGACTACTTTATAACACCAAACAATAGTTGTGTGGCTCTAATTCATTAATAAGAAAAAGTTTTCAAAAAATCCTAAAAACAATATAAACGCAATTTGACTTGAATAAAAATTAAAGGTGGCTGAGTCCACCTGCACCAGATGTATATGGTGATTGTCCAGGAAAGTTTCTTCTAAAGTGCCCAGATGGTCTTTTTGATAACAGTTCTATAAACCAAGCTTCGTGCTCAATTTCCTCCTGCATTATCCTCTGGGCAATATCGAACGTTCTAGGATCTTTTCCTCCTGTCATGTCACATACTTCTCCCCAGGATCGGATTGCACATTGTTCTGCTTCCAAAAGTACTTTTATGATAGAAGTTAAATCCTTCCAATTCTCTGGCAAATAAGCGTCTGGACATCCAGCTTGGGTTGCAAAATCTCTGATATCTCGTGGCAAACTTCCCCCCAATTCATAAAGTCGTGGAACCATAGCCTCAAAGTGGTTTCTATCTTCAATTCTCGCATCTTCAACTATCTCCTTGATTCCTTCTCCATCAAGACCTGTACAGTGCATCCTCAAAATAGTATAATAATAATAGGTGGTAAATTCCGCACCTACGCCTTTGGTTATCAATTCTTTTAGTCTTTCAATATTAACACCATTTTTTTCTAATACCTCCAAAGCTACTACATTTGGAACATACTCATTATTCTCAGTCATTATCAAACCTTAGATTAATGAATATAAAAATTTTATCATAAATTCTTCCCGTAGTATTTTGACAATTCAAATCTCAATTTTAGCGATTATCTATTTCAATATGTCGTCCATTGATTCAAACCCCTCTCGCTCAATTAACTGGAGTAAGCAAATAGTAAAACCGACATGTGAACAATCGTCTGCTATACATGTCCTACATGATGGTACGCAATCAACTATATTGACAATAATGTCCTGTCCCATAAATCTATCAATTAATCTTACCAAACCAACCCTAGGAAAATCAACATATTTCAAGATTAAAGGAGGGTTCTGATCATATCCTTCACTATCAAATGACTTGCAATTCATCCAATTTAAGAATGCAAATGTTCCTTCGTCCAAACTCTCGCATTTCATGGCTTTTTTCAACTAGAGGCTGTTAGTTTTGATTTTGTCTTTACTAGACATTATCTATCTTAGTAACCTACTATACGAAATTCCTAAATATAAGGCTTTAAGTTGATTTAAAGCATGGATGAATACAATCAGAAAATCCTTTCAGTCGATATGATTGGTGTTGGTTTTTTCTAGAGGAAATCCGTACATAGACCACTTTTTATCAACCAGCAATTTCGTTTCTTCATCAACTTGAACTTCCTCCTGAATCTCCCTAAAAAAACCTTCTTCTCTCCATTTGGTTGTGGCGTCGACTCCCATTTTTGATCCAAAATTTACTAAAGGAGATGAAGGATCCAAAGTATCAGTAGGTACATTCTCTATTATCAATATATCCCGTTTTGGATCTGCTTTGGTAGTTACGGCCCAAATAATCTTATCCATATCATGAACATCAATATCACGGTCAACTACTACAAAAATTTTAGTTAAGGAAAGTTGGCCCAACCCCCATAATCCCATCATCACCTTCTTTGCTTGCCCAGGGTATCTCTTCTTAATAGAGATAATTCCCAATCCTTGAAACCATCCGGCTGCCGGCATCGAGAAATCTACTACCTCAGGTTGGAACATCTGTATCAAAGGTAAAAAAGATCTTTCTATTACCTTTCCAAAATAAGCATCCTCGAGAATGGGTTTTCCAACGACCGTGGTTAAATAAATAGGCTTTTTTCTATGCATAACACCGGTTAATGTAAAAACAGGGTATTTGTCAGGGGGGGTATAATAACCAGTATGATCGCCAAATGGCCCTTCAGTTTCAAGGTGTTCTGGGTTGATGATGCCCTCAAATACGATTTCTGAATTAGATGGAACCTCCAAATCTACTGTTTCGCATTTCACCATTTTGACTCCTTTCTTTCGAGAAATACCTGCAAACAGAAATTTATCCATACCCTCCGGAACTGGGGCTATGCTGCTGAAAATAGTACCGGGGTCAGCCCCAATTACTATTGCTGCTTCGATTGGTTTTTTAGATTCTTTTGAGATATCAGAATGCTGAGCACCACGTTTGTGAATCTGCCAGTGCATTATCGCTTGATTGTCATTCAAAATTTGAATGCGATAAACTCCTATGTTTCGAATGCCGGTCTCTGGATGTTTGGTAACGGTCATTCCAAAGGTAATAAATCTTCCTGCATCTTGTTTAAAGGATTTGAGAATAGGAAATTGTTTGAAGGAAGGATTATGTGTTTCAATGACATCTTGGATCGGACCTTTATCCACAATTTTAGGGCCGTACTCAGAGATCTCCGATAACCTTGGAAGCATTTTTAGTTTATTTAGAACCCCTGATGGAATTTTCATTCGGGTCATCTCAACTATTCTATTCCCTATTTCTGAAAAATCATCCAAGTCTAGAGCTATTTGTAATCTCTTAATCGATCCGAATGCGTTGCCGAGGATGGGCATTTCAAAATCCTTTATGTTTTCAAAGAGAATAGCTGGACTTTTCTTTGTATACATCAAACGTCTCATAATCTCAGCGACTTCTAATTCGGAGCTTACTTCCGTCTGCACCTTTTTTAATTCGCCCACAGATTCTAAGGCGTTCAAGTATTCGGATAGACTGTCAAAAGTCATCAAAAATAATTGTAATGAGCCTTATTTAATCACCAATTATCAATAGATCTCTTGCGTAATTAGACAATCTTTAAAATTTTACGGATTAATAATGATTACATATAAAATTCATAATTTTATGTCCAAATTCTGGAGTATAGATGCCTGATTCCAGTAAATAAACATCATCTTCTCAATATTTCTTCTACTGGCACTAATTGTGCTAGATCTATTGTTTATTGGAGGGATATCACACAGTTCATTTATCAATTCTACATTTTTTATCTGCCCTTTTTTATAAATTCTACATGAATTACTTATAAAATATATATTTATTTTATTTTTAGTAGAATATAATAAATAAATTTATAAAATTAAATTAAATTTGTGTATTAAATGAATTTTGACTAGATTCAAAGTTATTCAACGGCCAATGAATTAAAAGAGCAGGATAAAATTCTAATTATGATTTATTATGGATTTAGATCTCAAATTCGGTCAAATGATTTGTTAAAAGTATTCTACTACAAAAATTTATTAACATGTTTCAAAACTATGATATTCTAAATTTTAATTATACATTGCAATTAACATGAGTAGTATAACAAGATCAAGTAAAGTAGGAATATTTGCAATCTTTATTGCAGCAGCTCTCATAGGTTCTGTTGTAACATTTGGTGACAACATGGCTTTCGCAGGTGGAAAACACAACAAGAAATCAAATGATGCAGAACAAGCAATAGAACAAGGTCAAGCAAGTGCACAGGACGCACAATGTGTATCTGGAACCTTTACCGCATTTTCATGCAATAACTTGGGATTCCAATTCCAAAATAACGACGGTAACTTAGCTTTAGGCCAACAATAAACCTTTTTTTGTTTCGCTCATATTTCTGAATGTTTCAGCTGCTAATTATAAAGGATTTCCACGAATCTTCCTTCTCTTGTCTTGGTTCTATTGTTATGGATAAACTGGAATGTTTTTGAGTATTTTTCTAAATTGTGTATGTTTACACCCAT
>JBBRRF010000166.1:0-4574 GCA_038200885.1 Candidatus Nitrosocosmicus sp. | reverse complement strand
TTATCCTTATTTTTGTACCTTGCATCCAGCAATGGTTGGCACTGTGATAGTAAAGTAAAACAAAAGGCATTTTGATTTGTCTGTCTTCGTTGATGAAATTAAAGACGTAGATGTTTCCATTAGATTTGTTTAGTGTTCATAGGGGGTTTAAACAATTCATCTTTGCTCCAAATGCAGATAAAGAACAACAAAGATAAATGCCACCGAAAAAGAGATCTCAACATGAAATTGAAAAGGAGCAAAAGAAAAGAACATAGGTGAACATAAAATTCTAGTCTCGTGTTTCCTGCTAATCTGTGACTAAAGATCTACCTATTTTATCTAATTGGGATATTCTCAGAATAGTGTATAAAAAAATGGATTATCAGTACATAATAAATATAATCATGTATCTTCAGAGTCATGGATAATCGTTTTGACAATGCAAAACCCAATTCGTTGATCAAAGAAAATAGTCCCTATCTATTACAGCATGCTTATAATCCAGTTAACTGGTTGGCTTGGAATGATGATTCCATCAATTTGGCAAAAAAAGAAGACAAACCAATCTTTCTCAGCATAGGATATAGTTCATGTCATTGGTGTCATGTAATGGCACACGAGTCATTTGAAGATACCGAAGTTGCAAAAACTATGAATGAAAAATTCATTAACATAAAGGTCGACAGAGAAGAAAGACCAGATATAGATGACATATATCAAAGAGCATGCCAACTAGTAAATGGTAATGGGGGCTGGCCATTATCGGTATTTTTGACTCCTGACCTCAAGCCATTTTATGTCGGTACATATTTTCCAAAAGATAGTAGATATGGTATGCCAGGTTTTACTGAGATTTTAAATCAACTTTCTCAGGCCTATGCGCATAAAAAAAGCGACATAAATAAGACCACCTCGGAATTTGTAGGAGCGCTGATAAACACATCAAAAGATATTTTGAACAATAAAACTGTAGAAATTGACAAGATAGTTCTAGACGAATCTGCATTAAATTTATTGCAAATGGCAGACTCTATTCATGGAGGTTTTGGAATCGCCCCTAAATTTCCTAACGTATCTAACTTATTATTTTTGCTTCGTTACTATGATATATCGAGTATTGAAAAATTTAAGGACTTCGTAACTTTAACAAGTGAAAAAATGATCTTTGGAGGGATACACGATCACCTAGGGGGCGGGTTCTCGAGATATTCGACCGATCAAAAATGGTTAGTACCCCACTTTGAAAAAATGTTGTATGATAATGCATTATTGGTTATTTTGTTTTCTGAAATGTATCAAATCACCAAGGAAAAAATATTTAGAGATACGGTTGAGAAAACCTTGGATTACATTTTACGTGTGCTTACAAATAAGGAAGGAATTTTCTTTTCAGCTGAAGATGCAGATTCTGACGGAGAAGAGGGAAAATTTTATGTATGGTCTAAAAGAGAGGTCAGTTCAATCATTCAAAGTCCTTTACACCAAAATATCTTCTGCGAATACTTTGATATAACAGAAGTAGGGAATTTTGAGGGGAATAACATACTAAATATCAAAACCTCCGTCGAACCTCTAGCAAGAAAGTATGGACTAGATGTGAAGGAGGTTAAAAACATCATAGCTGTAAATTCTACAAAGCTTTTTGATATCAGGGAGAAAAGGATAAAGCCCCAAAAAGATGATAAAACAATTTTATCATGGAATGCGCTATCCGTATCTGCTTTTATCAAAGGTTATAAGATAACAGGTAAAGAAGAATATTTAAAAACTGCTCTAACCGCAGTGGACGTCATCGAAACAAAGTTAAAATCCAAGGAAGGATATCTATATAGAATTTATAAACAAGATAAGGCCAAAATACTTGCTTATTTGGATGATTATGCTTTTTACATAAATTCTCTTTTGGATCTATTGGAGGTAAAGACAGATCCAAGGTTCATCGAACTAGCATCTCATTATACAGATGTTTTGATAAAGCATTTTTGGGACGAACAAGAAAATAATTTCTATTACTCTTCCGACTTGCATGAATCGATTCTCACTAGAACCAAAGTCTTGTATGATTTGGCTTTACCAAGCGGAAATTCGGTTTCAGTATCAAATTTGATCCGTCTTTATCACATAACAGGGAAAAACAATTATTTAGAGATGGCTGAGAAAATGATGAAAGGATCTATATCATCCGCGCTAGATAATCCATTTGGTTTTGGTTGGTTATTATCATCGACATATCTATATGTTAAGAAACCAACCGAAATTACCATTTTTTCAAAAGATGATAAATCGGATATGATTGATGAAATGAATAAGATGTATATTCCAAATGGTATTTTTTCTATTCTACATGAGGACAGCATCTCAGAAACGCTAGATCAGTACAATTTATTCAAAAATAAGTCACTAATTAAAGAAAAACCTGCTAGCGATTTTGCAATAATATGTAAAGACTTTACTTGTTCGCCTCCATTGACCGATTTGAAAAAAATAATGGATATTTTGTCTTCAAATTCATCAAAGGAAAGAATTAAATAATTTTTTTATGATTGTATCACAGTGTCAATTCTTCCGCAATTCAGATTTTTTTTTGTCATTGGATTAATTATTTTGGGTATGGGATCAGTTTCTAATATGGATGTTTTTGGTCAAATGGAACAAACATCCAATAATTTTGATAAGGCGAAGTCATCTAGTGATGAGGCGGTTTCTTTAATTGATTCTTTGAAAGGATCGTCATTACTTGATTCGGTAGTTGAAGGTATGCAAAATTTTTCTTTCCCGATAGCAAACCAATCGGATAATAACGACAATGACAATGAGACCTCGCAAACATTAGACAGTGTCTTAAATTATCTTGGACCGAATAATACTACATTAAATATTACAACTGTTTCTCCGGATAAAAGCAATATTACCATTTCAGATAACAATAACAATCTAACCAATGATGATAATATTACTGGTAATAATAACAGTAATAATAACATAGAAAACATGCAATCTATGATGATACTGCCCTATCCTATGACGATTTCTTCAAAGGATTACATTCCGCTATATAGTTCAATGCC
Source organism: Candidatus Nitrosocosmicus sp. (assembly GCA_038200885.1). Lineage (GTDB taxonomy): Archaea > Thermoproteota > Nitrososphaeria > Nitrososphaerales > Nitrososphaeraceae > Nitrosocosmicus. Next base: position 1,524 of record JBBRRF010000166.1, on the reverse strand, counting down.
ATTGAAAATTTTGAATGGAAACATTCTCGCAAAACTTCCGTGTAATTCAACTAATCCATTATTGCAAATCGTAGGCACTTCTGCCGATAATAACGTGTTTCCCATTCAGATGAATCTTGTTTCTAACTTTTCAAAATTAGGAAGCATGTGTATGTACCAATCGCTAATTCCCAATGATTTATCCAATCTTCTATATTCACATACGATAACCAGTATTTATTTATACAATCCGCTTGACTTCTCAATCGAAGTTCCAACAACAACTTCCATTTTTATTGGAATACATAAATTGACAGAGTGATCATTTTTTAGATCGAATACATTATCCCACCAGAGACTATAGGAATAGATTCTAAGTTCGACAGATCCTTTATACGAGCGATAATGGCATTAAACCAAAGACTATCGATGCCTTGACTCCAAATTGTTATCTTTTTATAGTCCCTTTCTTTCCCTTGATGAAAAAAACCTTTGCAATCTTCGACTGTCATGTTATTATATTTTTGACTAATTTCTTCAATAGCTAAATTTGCTTCTGACGGCAAATACAATATAGTTAGAGTAGGATATGGAATAGTATCCGCAGAAGTAGATGATGATGACGCATCGTTAGCCATGGTTATATTATGTTTTAGACTTATATGATGATTTCGTTGAAATATTTAAAAGATTTTGAGACTATAAATCATTGAAAATTCATAAAAGGCTATATGTTTATTATTTTAATATAACAACATGAAGGCTGATCAATTCACAAAAAGCATACTAGATTTAGATAATGATATTTTGTTCAGTGGAGTTATTGAAAAATCCGGACATTTAAATATTAGCAATCAAAGGGATTCTCTAGACAAACATCTAAAAGGAAGAAATGCGGAACTGATTATTTCTGAATCTGCATATACAATTGATTTAAGGAAGGCGTTCGTTAAATCTTTTGGAAGTTTAAACTCTATTTGTTATCAATATAGTTCGCTAAAAATATTGATTATCCCAGTCAAAGAACATGTGTTATTCTTAGTAATCAACAAAAATGTTAAAGCAGATGATTTGACTCAGAAAGTTTACAATATTATTAATTCAACCAAAGAATTGGATTTATACTCTTAAAGAGGTCCTTTATGATTGAATAAAAAATAACTTGATTTTGTTGTTAGTTATTTAAAAAAATTATTCTTCATGGTTCTTATGTTGTGACCAAAAATCTAACAACCTGAAATAAGAGGAAGTTGCTTCTTTCATGGTATGAAGATATGCCTCTCGTAATTGTTCCCATATCAGAAAATAGTTAAAATTATTTTCCAAAGTTTTCTCGACGTTTTCTTGTTTCCCATCGAGTCTGTTTGAATTTGAGTTATTTGTAACCAAGGAATCATTTTGTTCTGCTTCTAGTTTGGCCTTTTGTTCTGCTTCTAGTTTGGCCTTTTGTTCTGCTTCTAGTTTGGCCTTTTGTTCTGCTTCTAGTTTGGCCTTTTGTTCTGCTTCTAGTTTGGCCTTTTGTTCTGCTTCTAGTATATTGGGTTT
>JBBRRF010000165.1:0-4580 GCA_038200885.1 Candidatus Nitrosocosmicus sp. | reverse complement strand
TATTTTATTTGGTTAAATTTAAAGCCTATTTAGATACATCCGTTCTTATTCCTTGGATTCTTTTGGAAGAACCTGATGAATCCAAAAAGTTATCTAAAAATGCAATTAAATGTAAGACTCTCCTAGATAATATTGTCAATAACGAATTAGACTGTTCCTTTACAACTTCGGATTGGACAATGTCTGAAATGATACAAACATTTGTAGATAGAGTCATTTTTCAACAATTTTATCTGGATGGACATGAAATTTCTTCGTTCAATAGGTTAAAGAAGGAATATAAAATAAGTAAGGAAGATATTAATTCTATTAGAGAAATCATAGGTCAATTTGAAAATTACTTGAGAAATTTAGATATTGTTTTCATTGATACCAAAATAAAATGGAGAAAAATTCACGACTATTGTATGTTATATAGAATGGAAACCCCTGATTCAATGCATCTGCATAATGCAATTGAAAATAAATCAAATTACTTGATAACAATTGATTCAGGTTTTAAGAAAGTATTTACACAAAATTTACAGGTTATTGATCCCTCAAACCTATTAACAAAAAAGTCCATTTATTTACATTAAGTCCATCTGACGACTTTTTACAGTATTAAATTGTTAGTCTATATGACGGGAACTTTACAGAACCTCTCCTAACCTATTATATTAGCGATAAATTGTGAGAATAAACAGGCTTTTTGGTCTTATATATATCAGAATCAATAAAATTATTTAGAATACTTACTAATTGGTATATAATTTAAATATAATATAATCTATCTGAGATAGAATTGAAAATAAAAATAATCTTTAGTTCTTTGATAATTTTCTCTGTTCTTTGCATAGTAGTGGGTTCTAATAGTTTAGCAGTGTATGCTACTATAGACAATGAATTAGATTGGACCACATATAAAAATTCAGAATATGGCATTAGTATAGATTATCCTAATTATTATAATATACATGAAGCTCCAAGTGAGACCTCTTTACATGATATGGCATTCATTTCCTCCGACGTCTATACTCCAGATTTGGGGGTATTTAGACTTGTTGTCTATCCAAACACCATGACCTTGCAAGAATTTATAGATAAAGATATAGTCAATGATGATGGTATAGGAAACTACAAAATAGTTGAAGATATTAATCCAATAACAATTTCGGATAACATTTCCGGATTGTCGTATGGCACTGTCAATAACAACCCTGATAAAACCTTAAATAGAAATGTTGTTTTCAATACAGATGATTATATATTTCATTTTGTTTATATCGATACTAAAGATGACTTTCATGATAATGTATATGATCACATCATTGAATCTATAACAGTAACAAAAGAATAGAACAAAAATAGGAATTACAATTTTATAATTAACCTTCTTGATGGATTAATTTGTTAGATAGACACAATTGATCTAATTCATTATTCAATGATGGATCAAAATCATGCATGTTTTATGAGGTATACAAGATGAATTTAAAGATAAAAAGTGGAACTTATTCGTTAATGATAATAATCATTACCAGTATCAGATATTTTCTTATGTTATATCCTCTTTAAAATCGGAATTTTTTTGATTTCTTTTGGTATCCAAGCTATAGTTTCATCCTTGCGCCTCTTTATCTTAATTTCAAAAGATTCATTTTGGATAAATTTCGCTATCTTGATTTCGACAAATTTTTTTAGTGCCTTTGTAATCCACTTTTTCTTGACAGTGTTTTCTTCCGATAATGGTGCAAATTTTTGAACGATCTTGAAAATATCGTCTACACTAATAGTTTTCCAGACGATTTTATTCTTACTTAAAATCCTAAAATCAGTTTCATCTAGAAGGTTCTTGAATATATGGTCCCATAGAATTATCATTGTGTAATAGACAGGAGGCTCAGAGTCGAAAAATTTAGTCTGATTAAGCATGTTAATAAGATCGTGTTCAGTAACTGCTACCCCATTTGACATTTTCTCATCTATCTCACTATCTGACAACTTGCCATGTCGCTCCATAATCATTACTTAATCTAAAGCCCAAATTGCCGCCTGACTGAGGATGACCGCTTGAATACATGACGCCTTCTATATCGGGATTGATTGTAAAGCCCATAAAATCCGATTTGTCATTTCCGACTTCAACCCAACGAAAAGTAGAAGTATTACCATTATCTTTCTTAAACAAGCCATTATGGGTTGCTAAATATAATGAATCATCGTCATTGCCCTCCTCTGATGGATATATCCCCAGACCATGAATATCCATCCAATTACCAGTCAGATTTTGACTTATAAAACTAGTATTATTTTTACTATCAGAGGTTGACATAAAGCCTGTTATTCCAACACCGAGTTAATGCAACAGCAATGACTACAACAAATACAATCCTGTTTGATTTTTTACTGTTTCTGTCAAATCTCTTTTTATTATCATTAATATTTACTCGGGTTTTCTTTATGTCCAACTAGTTCAACGTATGAAGGAAAGCATTTCTCATTAAATTCCAGGGGTTTACATTTGTAAAATACCGAATTGTAAATATTAACACTGAAACTATAAATGCGATTTATCAATAGTGGGTTATTTTTTGATATGACTCCATAACTATTCTATTAGTCTTTGATTGATATTGACTTTACAGATTGTTTTTTATTATCCCCAGCGCTCATAACATTATTATCATCAGGGATAATCAAAAATAAATATAAATTGGTCTATGCTATTCTCAAAGCTAGGATAATGTTAAAAATTACAATTTCAGTTCTGCTAATCACGATAATATCAGTTAGTGTAAGTAATAACTATAGTGCGTTTGCACAAGCTGATAATAATAGTACTAGTACTCTTCCTAATATTGATGCTCAAACAATCTATGAACAAAAAACAGCCACTTTGGGAAATGATATAAAAAACTTTGTTATTTTAATCCCTAATGAAGGTCATGAATCTACTAATCAACCTAAAAACCAATATCCACTTGCAAACCAGCCTTATATACCTCAAACGGTTACAGCCGCTAAAGGTACTTCAGTAACATGGTTAAATGGAGATGTTGACCACGACCATACAGTTAAATTCAGAACACCTGGTCCTCAAAATCTTGAGGCTACGGATAGTTTTGCACCATCAGCATATACCACAGTCAGCTTTAATCAGACTGGACAATATTCCTACTATGAAGATGATGTAAATAGCGATGATACAGCATTTGTCATGGAAGGTACCATCAATATCGTAGATTCAAACGATAAAACCATCACAAATAATGGCAGTAACACCCAGCCAATAAACACTGCTGGAGTATTAATGGTTCCTTCAAAGGATTCCCAAAGTATTAGTTCTACTTTAGAAAGTGAAGGAATAACAATACTAAGTGATTATACATTCACAGATTTAAGAGGGGGACAAAAGGGGACTGGACCAACACAAACGATTCTGGTATGGGGTACTCAAAATGACGACACTGACCAAGCCTTATCTCCTATAATAAACATTCTAAATGGTTTGCCATATAGTTAAAATCAAAATATTTTCTCATCACAAATAAACTTCATTATCATTCTCAACTTTTGAGATTGGACGGTAGTCTATTATTATATATGTGAAATAAACTATCTGATGAATAACAATTGCATCGTATCTTCAAAATCAAAAAGTGTCACTGCATTCATAATTGCAACTATATCGATACTCTTGATTTCGAACAGCATCAGCACCAGTTCATACGCCCAGATAAATTCAACAAATCAGACTGTCGCTTCAAATGCATCCAATACTACCAAGATGGGTGTTACAAATACAAGCACACAATCGACATCCATTAATAACCCTGTAATAACATCTCTTGATAATGGTATTTCTGAAATAAAAAGTGGAAATGATTCTGGTGGAAAAAAATATCTCTATGAAGCAGAAGTGGCTTTAGAAGGTAATTCAAACGCCGTAGATGCAGAAAAACACATCGAAGCCTCACTTAAAGCATTAAAAGAAGGTGACACAAGTGGAGCTATATCACACGCTGAAACCGCAAAGCAAAGTTTATCCTAAATTGATAAATATCTACATATTTTTTTTGATAACATTGATAGGTCAAAGATAGAACATGAAGATAAATCAGAAAATTATTCCTTTTTTTATTAATTGTAGTTCTTGCTGTTACTGGAATAGTATATTTTATGGTTGCCCATAGTGAATATCAAGACTATAAAGAATTGGTCGATATGGGAATAAAAGGTGAAACCGCAGAAAAGCAATTTGAAATGACGTTTTTTAGTGTTACAGGCATTATTTATTTTGCATTAGGTATATGGATTTATAAATCAAGAAATAACAATAGTTTAATTCCATTCATAATATCAATAATTATATCGGCCGTATTGATACTTCTATATATAGCATCTAGAACCATAGGAGTTCCAATTATAGGAATAGAATATTATGTTGGACGAATGGATATTATTTCAAAGATTCTACAGGTAATAGTCATTGGGTTGTCAGCTTTTGGGATTTATAATATCAAGAAATTATCGAAAAAATATATAATGGAATAATACATTCACCAATATATTCTATGGTAACATTTTAAGTCCTCATT
>JBBRRF010000164.1:0-4595 GCA_038200885.1 Candidatus Nitrosocosmicus sp. | reverse complement strand
TGATCGCTTTTGGCCGGATCAATACCATCATCCCCATAAACATATTGAATGATATTTCCATGAGGGTCACGAACAGTTAAATCATATTCAATTTTAAGATGTTCCAATGCATTAATGAGTCTGCGCTGCATATATCCTGATTGTTGAGTACGCACTGCAGTATCGACCAGACCCTCTCTACCCCCCATGGCATGAAAGAAAAATTCGATTGGATTAAGTCCGTCTCTATAATTTGATTTAACAAAGCCCTTAGAATCTGGATTTTGATCACCGGGCCTAAAATGTGGTAACGCCCTGTTCCTGTATCCTTTGATGATCCTTTTTCCACGGATTGATTGTTGACCCAAAGCTGCAGTCATTTGTCCAATATTCAAAGTGGAACCTCTTGCCCCGGTTGAAGCCATGATTACACCAGAGTTGTCATCAGGAAACGATCGGTCCGCAATTTTTCCAGCTCTGTCTCTTGCTCTTGATAGTTCATTAACAACATATAGCTCCAAGGCCTCCTCTGGAGATAAACCTCTGGTTAAAGGTAATGTACCGTCTTGATATTGTTTTATCAATTCATCGATTTTATTATAAGTCTTTTGAATTACATCTTGAATTTCTTTTCGAGTTTCGTCACTCAACCATAAATCAGAGTACCCATAGCTAAATCCCCTGTGAGTAATGTATGTCTTTAGCATGATAAGTATAGCATCAAGGAATTTTTTTGCTTCATCGTTCCCGTAGTCCTTTGCGATTCTGTGAAGTACACTATCAGGTTCTTCTGCACCTATTGAAGCTTTATCAATTACGCCTGACATCAACTGTCCGTTTTTAATGACTACATCCTTGCCCTGCAACTTTGAGGCTTTATTCCACTTTGAAGTAATTACAAAGTTGAAATCCTTTGGTAAGAAAAGTGAAAATAACTGTTTGCCTGTAAAAAATGTTTTCCCATCCTTCTCTAAATGAGGTTCCGGTAAAGGTCCACTATATCCACCTAAATATGCAAAATTAGCGATTTCATCGGCAGTTAGTATCGTTTCATCCTTAGTCAATAAGAAAGCCCCAGTTATAAAATCACGAATACCACCAATAATAGGCCCTCCGTATCTTGGCGATATTAGCTGATCTTGAACCCGCATCAACAAGGCCGCTTCTGCCCTCGCCTCCTGGCTTTGTGGTACATGTAAATTCATCTCATCACCATCAAAGTCTGCGTTATACGGTGGACATACCGCCGGATGGAGCCTAAATGTACGATATGGAAGTACTCTTACATTGTGAGCCATAATAGACATCCTGTGCAATGATGGCTGTCGGTTAAATATTACAACATCCCCATTCATTAGGTGTCGCTCCACAGTATACCCGTTCATTATTGAATCAGCAATAGCAGCTCGATCCGTGACATAGTCCAGTCTTATTTTTACACCGTCTGGCCGAATAATGTAATTAGCTCCAGGATAATTGTTGGGTCCATTTAGAACAAGATTTTTCAGTTTATCAATATTCCAGGTAGAAACAGTTTCCGGTATCGTGAGCTTTTTTGCGACATCACTTGGTACACCCACGTCGGATATGGTAAGATTTGGATCAGGTGAAATTACGGTTCTGCTTGAAAAATCAACTCGCTTACCCGACAGGGATCCTCTAAATCGACCCTCTTTACCCTTTAGCCTCTGGGTTATGGTCTTTAATGGTCTTCCAGACCTGTGGTGGGCCTGAGGGATGCCCGATACCTCATTATCAAAGTAAGTTGTAACATGATACTGCAATAAATCTACCAAATCCTGAACAATTAAAGGCGGTGTTCCAGCTTCTTTGCTCTCTTTGAGTCTCTGATTTACTCGGATAATATCCACTAGCTTATGGGTCAAGTCATCCTCTGATCGAATACCTGTTTCTAGAATAATAGATGGTCTCACTGTTACTGGGGGAACAGGCAAGACTTGAAGAATGAACCATTCAGGTCGAGCAGTCTTTGGGTCATATCCTAACAATATTAGATCGTCATTTGAAACATTTAGTAGTCTCTCCCTGATAGTAATGGGTAATAATCTATTCTCTCCTACATCAGTTTTTTCAACAAAGATTGTAGGTTTTGTAAAAATGAGATCATATTGTTCTTTCTGGCAATGTGGGCAAACCTTGACTTTCTTTGCTTTCTCAATAATCTCGTCTTTAACGTTTTCAAGAGTGATTACAGCATATGCTGCCTTGCTGTCGCGTAAATTTTTGTATTTTTCTAAATCCTCATTACTAAGCTTGATACGATTACACGATCTGCAGGTAATCAAAAGCAATTTATGAATATCATCGATAAATGCGATGTGGAGAACGGGTTCGGCAAGTTCTATATGACCAAAATGCCCAGGACATCTGGCAGATGTATTTCCGCAGGTTGCGCATTTTTGACCAGGCTCAAGTGTTCCCAGTCTGTTGTCCATTAACCCTCCTTGAACGGGCATTCCATCCTCATCGTATGTTTCTGGTGCTGTCACCTCAGTAACACTAAACTTTCTTACCTCGACAGGCGACCAAATGCTAAATCTAATCCCATCTAATATCTTAACAGATTCATCATTCATTTAAAAAGACCTCCATTATATAATAACAAAAAGATTAAACCTTCTCCTTTACCAATAAACGTGGTGCGACATTTAAACTCATCATTTCTTGCAATAACAATTTGAAGGCATATGCAATTATAACACTGGAAATTTTTGCCTTGTCACCACAGACCCTACATACATATTTTCTCTGTTTTGTATCAAAATATGATAACAAACCGCATCTCTCGCATACGTTTATCTCCGCTTTATCAGATTCTTCTAAAAGTCTGTCCTTTAGCATCATTGACGCTCCATAAGCAATTAGACAGTCTCTTTCCATTTCTCCAAACCTTAACCCACCTCCACGAGCTCTACCTTCTGTAGGTTGCTTTGTTAGCATTTGAACTTGACCTCTAGCTCTACTATGGATCTTGTCGGCTACCATATGATGTAGCTTTTGATAATAGACTACGCCAACATATACGTCAACAGGGAATCTTTTCCCGGTTCTCCCGTCATACATTACTTCTTTTCCACTATGCTTGAATCCATATGACTCCATTACATCCTTAATATCATTCAATTTTTCCCCCAAAAATGCAGAACCATCAACAATTTTGCCTCTCAATGAAGCTGCTTTGCCACCCAATGATTCCATGAACATCCCAACAGTCATTCTAGAAGGAAATGCGTGGGGGTTGATCATCACATCGGGAACTACACCATCTTCTGTATAAGGCAAGTCCTCTTGGTTTACAAGCATCCCAACAACTCCTTTTTGACCATGACGGGAGGCAAATTTATCCCCTATCTCAGGAATTCGCATATCTCTGACTCGAATCTTGTACATTTTGCCGCCTTCTACTGACTGCGTCATGATAACAGTATCGACCACTCCGTTCTCGGATGGTCTAACACCGATTGATGTGTCACGTCGATATGGACCCTTAACTTCAAACTCTTTGTATTCCTCCATGAATCTGGGTGGAGAGGTTCGGCCAATCAAAATATCACCCCCACTAACTACTGATTCATGCATTATTGCACCATCTTGTTCCAACAAACGATAAGATTTTTCTCCACGATAACCACGAATGTTAGCTTCAGAAGAAGGGATCTCAAAAGTATCCTTCATTCCACCAGGATATTGTTTAGCTTCAGCCTCATAAACACGGTAAAAGAACGTACGCGCTAATCCTCTATCTATAGATGATTTACTAAAAACCACAGCATCTTCAATATTATATCCTTCAAATGGCAAGACCGCTACCACACAATTTTGACCAGTTGGTCGTTCATCTAATCCCAATAAATTGATTGCTTTAGTACTTACAACAGGCATCTGCGGATATAGCATAAAATGTTGTCTCACATATGTACTTGCATTCATTAGTGGAGTAGAGAATCCCAAACTTTGTTTTGCCATTGCACTCTCGTATGTATTCCTAGGTGATTGATTATGTTCAGGGTACGGAATAATAGAGGCTCCCACACCCAATATCGAAGATAAGAAGATTTCAACATGAGTATGGTCGTTTGTTATGTTCCTTAGTTCACTTGCAATATAACAATTTTCTTCCTCATTAGCATCTACCAGTTCTATAATTCCCATGTATAAAAGATCAGTCCATGATAAGAATTTCTTTGAAATTTTTTCGATAACTTCCTTTGTCAGTAGTATATTTCCATCTTTTACAATTGCCAGTGGTCGCAAAACCCTGCCTGAGTTACAACTAATATACAACCTTTTTGTTGCATTGTCATTTAAAGAAGAATAAAAATAGATTCCCATGTGAGGATGCATCCTGCCGGATCGCCTCATAGTACGCAACCTATTTGATAAATTACGACCATCTTCTATGTATCCAATTAAACGGCCATCGACAAATATCCTAGCACCTTTTTGTTTCAAATCATCATTCGTCTCGTTCACATTTTGAACACCCAATTCGTATAACTTTTCAATTACATCTGATGATAAACCGCTGACTGATATTACTGCAGATAGTGCCAAGTTTTTAACCAAGCCACAATTTGATCCTTCTGGCGTTTCGG
>JBBRRF010000163.1:0-4663 GCA_038200885.1 Candidatus Nitrosocosmicus sp. | reverse complement strand
GGTTTTTTGGATAACCTATCATAGGATAGCAAAGAAAGTACAGGTTTGTATGAGACTGAAGGAAATATAGCTGTTTTGGCTAATTACGCAAGAGATCTAATTATTGAGTATAAATTAGATTCCGTTAAAACTGATTGTTATTTCTACTCACTGGATTACTGACAAAAGAAAGATCCTTTAGCGTAACTAGATGTTCACTAAGCAGAAACTATGGAAAAATACGTTCTCCTGTATACCTGTCAATGATGAAAATTGCCTTAGTGGGACAAGTTTTGGCTGCATCAAGTATAGTTTCAAAATCTTCAGCTGTTTCTGAAATTACTATCGCTTTTGGATTTATTCGTCTGTTTTTCTCAACTACAAAAACCTTCGGGGCAAGCGTTTCACAACTTCCGAATGCTAAGCAGAGTGATGGCTCGACAATTATACGATATCGACTTTCTAATAAAGTATTATCCTTTCCTAATGATTCAGCCTCATGTTCAGCATTTAATCTACTTTCAAAATTTACATCGACTTCATTATCGTAACTTCCAGTCTGACTGTCCAAGTCGTCTGAGATAGTATTTACTTGCCAATTATTTTGATTAGAATTTGAATTACCTTCATGATTTTGATCAGAACGGTCTGATTTTCTTGGACGCTTTTCAGCAAGAGATTCGTCGTATTGTTGCCTTTTTCCTGGATCGGATAGAATTTCAAATGCGATATTAATATTCTTCATTATATCATCAGAAACTGTTGAATTCCTGTCGGGATGGTATCTCCTTGCAAGTCGTCTAAACGCACTTTTTATCTCCCGCTGATTGGCATATCGTGATATCTCCAGGACCTCGTAATAATTAGCACCATCCAACCAGTTTTTCTAAGTAACATATCTTTTCAATTTTATATATACATACTTGATTGTTTTTACAGGGCCTAATCACTATACCATTTAACATAAATAAAGAAACAAGGTTTATAGCTAGGATAGTACAATATCACCGTATAATCTTTGAAACTTGTCAACAAAGCATCATTTGAAAGATCGTATGGAATAGAAAAGGATGCAAGGGTAAAGGAAAGAAGGTTGCTTGTACTCAATGTTGTTATACCATGGTAAGATCGCGGCACATGTATCTAGAGAGATTCATAGAAGCAGGAGTTGGGCCTATCAATGACTAAAAAGATATGATAAGCAAGGGTCGGATGGATCAAAAGATATACCAAAAGGCGGTAGAAGACCAGAGTTATCAGTAGAGATAGATACAGTACAAGATAAAGGCCATTCTAAAGGAAAGTAATCAGGGTTGGACTACAAAGCAAATTGAAGAAGTAATAATACAAAATACAGGAGTCAGATACCATCCTAATCACATTTACCGTATTGTTAGAAAATGGGGTTTTAAACAGAAAGTACCGAGGAAGGTTCATGTAAACACCGCTACAAGAGAAGAGAAAGAAGAATTCAAAAAAAGGCCCGCAAAATACTTGTGGGTAGCCTATACCAAAAAGAAGGCTTTGACATAGTATCTTTAGATGAATCCTTCCTATTTTATGATTCTCTGGTAAGGCGGGTCTGGATTGATGCGAAGAAAAGACCGGTAGTAAGGATAACAGGTTCGCACAAACACTCCTGTTTGTTTGGTGCTGTGAGTATGGACCAAAAACAGCTCTTCAGACAGTATGATAAATTCAACACTGATGCCTTCCTTGACTTTCTAAAGACCACCCATTCAAAGTTTCCAAAATGTTATCTGTTTATGGACAGGGCTTCACCTCACTACAAATCAAGGCGGGTGACGGAGTATGTTGAACAGAACAAAGATAATCTCATACCCGTGTATCTACCAACAGCGTCCCCTGAGTTTATGGTGATGGAGGAAATATGGAACATAGCCAAGCATAACCTGCTTGTACTAAAATACTATACATCGTTTGAGGATTTTAAGCAAAAGATATCTCGCTATTTTAGAACAAAGAGGTTCAATCTGGATATGAGAAACTATCTGCGGAGGAATGTTTAGGAACATATGTTAAACGGGATATCGTCTCTTCCATTTGTACCATGTTTCTCTTGAAACTCCAAATTTAATACAAATGTCAGAGATACTTTTACCCGAACGTTCGGGTTCAACAATTATTCTGTATCTATTTTCTATAATATCCATTTGTTGTTATATTCCAAGACATAGGAGCGTCAACGATGTTAGGAAACTAAAATGTCAACTATGTGTGAAAGTACAACACTTAACGATAAACCAATAGCTTGAGGATGCCCTATTCCATTTGTGGTTAGCAGAAACAGAACATCCTCATAATACATCCTTTGTTGGAGGGTCTTCAGACTAACCTACGTTTATATCTATTACTTTAACAAGCCCGCATATAGTATTGCCTTTTACTATCACTTTAACTGTCTCATTCCCTTGTAAAAAATTATACAATCTTTCACATCCGCTATATTCTTTATTGGTGTCAGTGTAAAAATAATAAAAATGATCGGGCTCTTCTCCATCTGGCCTTGCTATGTGTTTTTTTTTGACCAATTTAATGATGATGCTCTTTCTTTTATCTTTTTTTATGCTATTATAAATCATAGTAAAGGCTATAGGGGACGTCAAAACAAGGGATAAAAAAAACCAAAAAAATAGAGATTTGATTATATTTGCGCCGATAAATAGTAAAGACAAAAACAAAATAATCACAAGTCCGCATCGCAAATCCCCTTTATACCCTTCGAAAACACACTGAATTTGGTAAGATATTGGCTCATTGTTTGCCATCATCATCATCATTGTTTAATTTACCCATTTTTCACAATCTTTTGCATTGCTCAAATGATATCATAAATCAAATGTCCTTTAAGAAGCAATCAATCACAAGACCTGCGTATTCTCATCCGCATCTGCTTTTGCGAAATGAAAGGATCGTAGCTTCTTTCTCTTTTGATAATGTACATTCCTTGGGGAATCCGTATATGCAAATGATCTTGATGTTTTAGTGATGCACTTCCGTCTTTTATGGCTAACATGCTTGGATCTTGTTGGTTAATTTCTTTGTACAGTATTGCCCGCCCGTTATTGATGATGCTTTCATCAAAATAATGAGAGTGTCCTGTCTTTTCTCCATACGCAATTATTTTTGTATCTATTGTCGTTCTTGATCCTTCTGTTATATAATTACCAGATAACCCCATTTTCTCAAGAAGGACATCGCCTTGTCTAAAAAATTTTGTCATTTAAATCATGTCTCTACTACAAAATTATCGATATAATCCTCTTCTTTCACATCAAATTTCCATGCCATGGCTTCGGAAGCTCTTTTAATATGTGGTGGAACGAAATCAAAATATTCTCTGCCAGTAGAGGGGCAAAAATAACTCACTATTTTCATATTTTCCTCAAAATTAAAGTATCCGCCATATACCTCAAATAATTTGACTTGGTTATTGAAATTTAACTTTTGGTACTCTATAACATATTCTTTTGACCTCCTTGGCAGGTTTGTCCTTGTAAAAGACGAAATACAGGAAGCCTTTGTCCTTTTTAGTATATTCTGCAACGGAATCACAGATAATGCAGCCTGTCTTTGTTCTTGGTTTTGTATTTTTAATATTTCAAACGGATCAACGTTATCCGCGACAACTTTTTCCCATATCACTCGTTGAAAAGATATCCCATTGATAAAATAGTTCTTATCACCATTCTTCCATTCAATAGAAGAGCCATCAATAGAATGTAATCTATTTTCAGCATCTCTATGGATTTTTTTTGGAAAATCTGTAACAATGCACCATTCATCAAAACACAGCATGGACCATATCCCTTTCTTTAAGAACTCAAGGTATCTTGAAAAATCATTATTTTTGATAAATCCTATTTTTTCTATAAAAGAGAAAAACCATAGCCAACCGCTGTTAAAAGCAAGACCCAAACCATGTTCATCCCACTCCAATTCATCTTCCCGTTCCAGTCGATACCATGCTTTATTCGACGACTCCTCGGTTATTTGGTATCCTGTTTGATCATATATCTGGCTGCCTACTCTGTTAATTATTCTGGTTCTAACTTGTGATGAAACATTGTATCCTTGATTTTGCACTTGTTTATGGATTTTGTCGTATATGTTGTCCTCAATTTGATACGATACCTGGCTGCAAAAATGGTCAAAAATCAAATCATAGCTTTTGGACAAATTTATTGCTTTATACTCATTTGAATCTTGATTGAACGAAGCAGTGCACATATCAGACAATTTCTCGTTTACTTGACTTTTGAACTGCTTGTTAATATGTGCTACAACTCGTTCGAAGATCAGTTCAGATACTTTACAATTAAAGAGATTGTCATCGTCATATCCAAGGATATTAAAAAGGTAGTTAACCATTAATTTTTCTTCTTTAGAGGAATGTGCTATTAAAATGAATTTTGGTTTATTTTTCAGCCCGGCTTTTTCATAAATCCAGATTATGTCACTCAATATGTCTGTTACCTTGAGATCCTTTTCACGGTGTTTATCATTGTTTAACGTGAAATCTATAAATTCTTCTTTGTACTCTTCTATAATCTTATATTGTTCTATTGTGAGGCTTTCTAATGTTTGCATGTTATTCCACTACTTCTACTCTTTTAGTTGATTTTCTCTCTTTCTCCAGTTGATAACTATAATATTCTGTCTT
>JBBRRF010000162.1:0-4679 GCA_038200885.1 Candidatus Nitrosocosmicus sp. | reverse complement strand
TTTCTAAAACAAATATGTCTTGGCCAAATTCAGAATACATCTTATCAATATTGACTCCTTTCATAATTGTTTTGTTTTGCTTTTTACCGGTTATTAAATGAAAAACCTAATTGTTTGTCAGGATAGGGTTCAATTTATAGAAATCACAGAATTGTTTCCTAAGTCCTCATAAGAGTTTGTAGTCATGATAGTTAACAAACCGAATATAGTAAATGAGAAATTGAGTAAAATCGATGTTTGGACTCGTGATATATCTCTTACCAAACCCCTTGGACCCATTAAGATGATAGTTCTCTTATTTAAGTTATGATAAAATAGCGTGAATATCAGGAAAGTTATGGAAAAGGAAAATGATGATTGGGTCTTTATATTTTGGAATATCACTGTATATGTACACTAAAGTAATCCGAATCCAAAGTCAAAAATCAAAAACGATCTTTAAATAATGCAGTTATAAAAAATGGTTCGACGATCAACAAAATCAAGTCTTAATTCACCACTGGCATGATCATTAAAACAATAATTTAAGAAATAAGTTTAAAAAACAGAACCGTCAGATAGGAATATGTTAAAAATTACTTTTTCGGTACTAATAATATTGGTAGAAGTTCTCATTTCTGGAATTGAATTTGGACAACAGCATGTTAGTAGTCAAGGTGTTGAAGAAAATAAAACCCTTGTATCTATTCATCCCTCCACGTCATCCATGTTAATTGATAGATTTGATACAAATTCGAGTGATGACTACAATGGAACAAATTTTCATAAAGGACTGATTACCTCGCATCTATATCCAAATACCACAATAGAAAATGTAAAAATTCTTCCACACCGTCATGATGGATATGGTTATTCCGGTGTTTTAACATTTACATCTTCAAAACCAGTGGAAGTAGTACTTGCTCATAGTATTCCTATGAATAGTTCAGAAATAAAAATGGTTGAGGATCAATTTGGGAAATTATACAAGTTCTTTGAGAGTGTAGATTACCTTCCAAATGTGCTTTCCATACCAACAGTCATACAACCTGAATATGGGATTCATAGTCCATACTTTTCTGCAACTATTCCATTTGCTGCCGATTCTGTTATCCTGAGAAATACTAACGGGGAGCCATTTGTAACTATATATGAAGTATCATTTCATATTGAAAAGCCAAGATTGGTTTTAGATAAACAAAGTATGGACTAATTATTATAAAGTCTATCTACTTTGTAACTTTTTTTAATCCTGTCTTCTTGTTCATCAACCATAATACAAACCATTCACTATTTTCTTGATGTCTTGTTAACAAAAATCAAAAATTTTAGTTTTCTATATACCATACCATTTAACATATGTTTCTAAACCGTCCTTAGTAGATAGTTTCTCATTATCAGGCCAAACCTTTTTGTCCTGAAATATAATGATATACTTTTCTTAAAATCTTTAAACGATGGATAGTATTTTAGGACAAGCAACTCCCTCTCGGCTATATTCGATACTTCTTCTATCATCATAAACTCATGGGACGCTGTTGGAAAGTATACTGGAATGAGAGCACCCTTGTTCTGTCCCAAGGAGTCTTTAACCTTCCTTGATTTGTGGTGAGGTGAAGCCTTGTCCATGAAAAGATAGCACCGCGGAAACTTTGAGTAGATAGTCTTTAGAAAGTCAGGGCAGGTATATCTGTTGAATTTATCATGCTGTCTGAGAGCTGTTTTCCTTCCAGGCTTATGGGACCGAACAAACAGGAATGTTTGTGTGAACCGGTTACCCTTACCCCACGTCTTTTCTTCGAACCTATCAGACAATTCTTACCAGGAAATCATAGAAAATAAAGGATTCATCCATTGATACTATGGCCGTTTTCTTTTTCTTTTTGGTAACGGTTTCCACCAAGTATCTTACTGGTCTTTTTTTGAAATCCTCTTTCTCTTTTGTAGATGCTGCATTAACATGTACCTTTCTTGGAACCTTCTGTTTAAGGCCCCATTTCCTAACGATGTAATAAATGTAATTATGTTGATACCTTATCCCACTTTCCTGTATTATTAACTCTTCAACCTGTTTTGTGCTCTAGCCCTGGTTGCTATCCTTTAGAATGGTCTTTATCCTGTATTCTACCTGTCTGGATATCTTGGGATGTCTGCCATCTTTTTGTCTATCCTTTAATCCTCTCATTCCTTCCTCTCTGCATCTTTTCAACCACTGTGAAGCCCATTCTTTACTCTTGTGAATTGTTCTGGCCACACGGGTAACAACCTCACCACGGTATACAACGTTAAGAACAAGTAACATTTTTTCTTTTACCTTTACATCCTTTTCTATTCGATATGATCTTTCAAATGATATTTTGTTGACCAGTATCAAAGATTATACACGGTGAAATTACAGTATCTTAGCTATAAACCTTGTTTTTATACTTACGTTAATTGGTAAATATTACTAAAATATGAATCTGATTTGGTTGAAATCATGAGGGTAATGGAGGAGTATTTTTAAGTTTGTTTGCAAATAATTTCTAATCATAGTTATTTTTTATCTTTTAGTTTATTAACCCGTTTTTCTCTCCTTTGTTCTTTTGAAAATAGAGGATTAGGAAATTTATTCAACCAATGATTACTCATTCTTTCGGTACTCTTAACAGACTCTTTATACAGATCAGTCATTCTTTCGGTATTTATTGCCAATTCTTTATACAATTCTGTCATTTTTTCTGAGCGTTTAATGTACTCTTTGTATATTTCAGTCATGGATGTAATGTAATTAATATATTCGTTATACATTTCACCCCAAGCCATAGGTGAATTTTGCTGCCACCAATCCGAAATCGATCTAAACTGATTAGGATTGTTCATGATTCGCTCTTCATTATTGTCATTGTTGTTATTATTGTTTTTTCCCTTTCCTTGATTTTCCATAATAATCACAGATACTCAATATTCAGAGCTCTAATATTTTACAGTTATTGGCTTTTGATTTGTAACTTGACTAGGTTGAATGGGATTTCAGAATAAAGTTCTGATAAAGAGAGATTGTCCAACAAATGAATATATCTTATTGTGGTCTCCAATTTTACGGGCATATATTAAACCTCCAGTTAATACGAAAATCATCAAGATCCATATGTTTATAACGAATATAATAAAGAATATCTGGTATATAGACCCACATACTCTGCGGGTTCAGTAGTATATGAACCAAATTTGACTTGTTTCATTCACCCTATTTTAATCAAATTCAATATGATTAAATTTAACACAATTAAATGACGATCAGATTTAGTTAGTTCTTCTTTGTTATGCGCATTGAGATAAGCCATCAAACCATTAATGGACCAGCCCAAGGGGGCGAATGCCGATATCGGTTCTTTAATGGAGATTCTATTTAATAACAATAATAATGATATAAAAACATTGATGTTTTATTTCATTTATAATTACACTCGAAATTCAATAAAATTAAGGGTATATTGAAAATAAAATCTGTTTGTACCGTTCCAACTTGTCATTTGAAAGAATTTAATCAACACTTACGTTTCCACCACGGATACAAAATTAAATTTTATCTATACAAGAATTATAAGTAGGACACAATCCAACACTGTCCTAATCTACATCAATATCATCTTTTACCCTATACCATTTAGCATATGTTCCTAAACCGTCCTTAGTAAATAGTTTCTCATATTCAGACCCAATCTTTTCGTTCTAAAGTACACAGATATACTTCTCTTAAAATCTTCAAATGATGGATAGTGTTTTAGTACAAGCAAATCTCGTTTGGCAATATTCCATACCTCTTCTAACATCATAAACTCGGGGGACGCTGTTGGAATGTATACCGAGATAAGGGCATCCCTGTTCTGTTCCAAGTACTCTTTCACCCTCTTTGATTTGTATTGGGGCGAAGCTTTGTCCATGAAAAGATAGCATTTCGGAAATTTACTATGGATAGTCTTCAGAAAGTCAAGGAAGGTATCTCCGTTGAATTTATCATACTGTCTGAAGAGTTGTTTTTGTTCCATACTAACAGCACCAAACAAACAGGAATGTTTGTGTGAACCTGTTACCCTTACTACAGGTCTTTTTTTCACATCAATCCAAACACGTCTTACCAAAGTATCATAGAAGAAGAAAGATTCATCTAAAGATACTACGATGAAATCTTTCTTCTTGTGCTTGCGTCATCCACAAGTATCTTTCTGGTCTTTTTTTGAAAATCTCTTTCTCTTCTTGAGATGCGGTATTAACATGGACCTTCCTCGGTACTTTCTGTCTAAAGCCCCATCTCCTAAGAATACGGTAAATGTGGGTATAGTGGTATTTTACTCCTGTCTTCTGTATGATTAACTCTTCTACTTGTTTTGTGCTCCAGCCTTGATTGCTCTCCGTTAAAATGGTCTTTATTTTGTATTCTGTTTTTTCAGATATCTCTGGACGTCTGCCACTTTTTGTTCTATCTTTTAATCCTTCTATACCTTCACCATCATATCTTTTCAACCATTGGCAGGCCCCGCTCCTACTTCTATGATAGTATCTGGCTACATGGGCTGCAATCTTACCATGGTATAAAACGTTGAGAACAAGCAACATCCTATCTTTCACCTTTACATCCTTTTCGATTCGATATGCTCTGTTGCCTAATTCTCTATCCTTACATCCGTTATTCCTGTTACTCTACATCCTTCTAAATA
>JBBRRF010000161.1:0-4710 GCA_038200885.1 Candidatus Nitrosocosmicus sp. | reverse complement strand
TGCAAGGTAATTGCAGGGTCATCCAAAGATCCACTATCATGTTCTATAAGTTGTTCATTTCACTATGTGGTGGCATTTTATAATAAAGACATTTATATCATTTTGTTGTTTATAATATGTTTTGTCATCTGAAATTATTGGTTCAAAATTATCTGTCCGTTCTAAAAGTGATCTTATTGATAAAGTGTTTGACGCTATCACCGTAAGCGGCGAAGAGGGTGTTTTTCAAACCGAATTATGCAAACTTTTCTCGCTAGATAGTAGAGATGGTTCGAGACTGGTAGGAAATTTGGAAAAACAGTCATTAATTACACGAGAAAAAGCACTTTATCGGGGTAGATGGACGTATAAACTGGTCGTGAAAAAGACTATTTCTATTGATGCTGAAGAACAAAAACCTATTGATGTGAGCATGGTCGAAGGTGCACCTTGTCTTTGTTGTTCTTATCAACATCTTTGTTCAAATGAGGACGAATCAAATCAATATAGTCCTGCTAGATGTCAGATCATTGAAGAATGGATTGTAACTTCTTTTGATAAATTCATATTAACTCAGGAAGAGCAACCACCAGAACAAGATCTACTTTAGAATAGTCTTATTTTATTTTTATCCAATTCAAACTCGAACTCAAAAAATACTATGTTTGAAATGAAAATGGAAATTTACCATGTTGCATTAAATATTTTTGGAGCTGAACTAAATCCCGACTCTATTATAGCATCTCCATTAATTGTCCATTCGATATTTTGTAGTGATTGATTATTATTCCTTAAATCCGACCCAATTTTTTCATCAAGAACCGGTGTTTCTATCACTGAACTAATGTTAGTATTTGTATTTGACAAGAGTTGCGGTCTACCATTTACAGGTATGTCAATATAAGACTTTGTATATTCTCCAATTGATTCTCCGTTAGTATATAATTCATAATCAATTTTTGAGGTAGTTAACGCTTGATGTGTTGGATTCTTTATATTAAATACTACCTTTAAGGTAGCAATATTATCTTCAGAAATGTCTTCTAATTCTATATTCTTTATTATTATGTCAACGGCGCTTAAATCAGGTAAGGTTATTGTTAATATTAAAGGTAATAATACAATGACTCCTACGATAACCGTAGCTGTTCCTATCAATACCAATCTGCGTCTACTTAAAAACAATACTCTATCGAATTAATCTGTAAGGTATCGGTATTAAAAAACTTTGTTTATATAATATATTATGGGATATAGATATGACACTATCCAATGTTTATTCTTGATCCATTAGTTACATGGATTCATCTAGTTTTTTCTTCAATATGGGTAGGTGGAGCTATTTTTCTAGGGATTGTTTTGGCACCTCTTCTTAAGAAGACTATGCCTGATGTCAATAAGAGAATTTCATTCATGGTTGTAGTAGGACGTCGATTCAACTACCTGGGTGGGGCCTCATTGATTATACTGGTCATTACAGGGGTGTATAATGCTCGATCCTTTTTGGATCAGCCCTACTTTCTATTTGAATCTACTTACGGATATTTTCTCTTAGCTAAAATCATATTAGTATTTGTGATGATAATTGTGTACGTTATTCACATTTTACTTCTAAACAAGAATGTTGAATCTCGTATTCTGCAAAGAGAAGTCCCCGATGAATATTTTTCATATTTAAGAAATAAAATAATCTTATTGGGTAGATTAACTGTTGGTCTATCAATAGGAATACTATTCCTGGCTGCGTTACTAGATAGGGGTGCAGTAGGAAGCATTTAAATATGTACCAAAACATTTGAAACCTCAGTTATAAGTATTTTGTAACATCGCAGTCCTGATAGTTTCTCCAATCTTTTCATCATTGTCTATCGAAACCACCACACCATTTTTAGACTTTGGGAGAAAATCCAAAATTACTGTTTTTTCATCCACGAGCATTTCTATATTGAGAATTTTTCTAGAGACCGAAATATCTTTGATTTCAATATTTCGACCACTTAGACTATTAGTATTTACGGCTGATTGAGTCATCAATAGATATAATGTTTGGATGAATGAATCCAATAAATGGAAAGTTAGTTTGGCTTCCTTCTCAATCAATTGTAGATTTGGCTGATCTTGGGAACTTCTCTCTGAATTATCTCCAAATTTAATCCCATTTGTTGAATGCTTACTTGTATTCCAATTGATTTCATTCGTATCTGTACTTAGTTTGTCAAATGTTTTCACAAAATCTGGGATAATTGACTCTAAGGATATGTCTATTGTATACTTGTCAGTAATCTTTATCTTGACTCTTACTGTATGATAATTGAATTCATAACCAAAGAATTTAGTAAATATCATGGGCTTGCCATACTTTATCTTGTGGGTATCACATCCTTCAATCCTGCTTATTACCTCATTGAAATATTTCAAAGATATGAGGTTCTTTTCAAGACAATTTAGTTTGGTTATTATTATCAACTTCATGATTTTTGTAAAGTAGTTGTGAAATTGCTCAGGATATTCTCTAAAATCATATCTTATTTCTTCAATTACCAACTAGCTAATTCAACTTGTTAGAATTTTTCTTTTTAACTGTTTGGTTTATGTCTTAATTTGAATTCAACCATATATATCGTACTATCTTGCGGATACTTACGAGCAAATAGGAGCCAGAGTATACATTTTATTTATGGCTTGTACCATTTTGAAAATCTGTCCTGATCTGTCAATCTATTTTTAAATCGTCTGAGTATGAATGCGATTACCATATGATGTTTATAGACAAAAGCTATGGCTATCGTTACTATGCCTACTATTACGAATCTACTACCTATTTGTCTCAAACCCTCTGTAAATTCGTTTACAACCAAATCAATAATTATAAATGCTAAACCGAAAAAAATGACTAATATTCCTATTGTTATGAATGCTTTGAATAGTGGTAAATCATTCTTGGCCGAAATCTTATCCCACACTCACTAGTTTATGTATTTATACATGGTCATAATTATGTCTATTTATTATCCTCTTCTTTTCATGCAAAAACGTCAGCAACTCCATTTTCAAATTGTTCTAAAAACCTGACTCGATAGGATTAGCGGGTTTAATTAATTCCCTTAACAAAACTGTTGCGTATGATCCTTTTGGTACAGAGAACCCAACCAATAATGAGTTCTCTTCCCTTTTATATTTGAAGTTTTTACATACATAACAAGCTTGTCTGAAACCACCTGATTCACTTAATTCCTGCATTTCCTTGATAAAAAAATCTTTGGCGGTTATATTTTCGTGTTTCATGAATTCCTTTGTTATCTTGTCAAATCTATTTTTTCCAGGTTGGAAAGAATATCCTGGTAACCTAATAATCGGCAATCTCTGCATTCTACTGTCCGAGAGTTTTTCATTCTCATATTTACGAATTTTTCCAAAGATCAAATTATCTTCAAAAACGTCAAAACAGAGATCATTTTCTTCAGGTATGGTGAGGGAGAAGTCATCCCTAATAGCGATACTTAAGGTCTTATTAAAAAGATACGCCTGAAACGCTTGGACAAATAGCCTTCTAATGTTGATGGGGATCGTTCTCAAGGCCGAAATAGAGTCTTTTCCTCTTAATATCGCCTGAGCTAGATTTTTCTCTATATCCATTCCAGGAGGGATTTTATGTAGTAAATTTGGATTACTTTTGATGTCTCTCAATTTTTCCCTGATTTCCCGACTAAATTTTGAATCATACTTTGTGGTATAAGTCAATAAGATCTCTGTTGCCTTATCAAATTTTCTTTCAAGGATAGCTTTTCCGACTAGATGAGTCACCAACCGTTCGCTTCCAAATCTTTGTAATCCGTAATAGTTGCCCAAGCTATTAATATCGCGCAAAAATTGTGAAATTATATCTAATTTGTCCCTTTTTGGTTCAACAATTCTTATATCAAACGTGTTTCCAACCAAATTGTTCTTTTCAATTGGTTTTCTTGAGAAACCAATCAGTGTTAATTTTATTTTTCCAAGATCGATATTTTTTATGACCTTTCTTGTGCTGCTGCTGCTGCTGCTGCTGTTGCTGCTAGCGTATTGAATTGTAGTGGCTTTTGCATCTTTTATGCCCACTATTTTAAGATCAAGGCCTGTTTTTTTTCTCAAAGTCAGAATCGCATGACTCGAATCCATTCCCTTTTTTCTTATTTCATAAACTGGGAAAATATTGCTTATAGTCTGCTCAGGAGAGATCTGTTTTAAGAAAATATTACTTATTATCTCTTGTACATGAAAATCCTCAGTATTTTTTTTTATAGTTCCGCCTATTCCATCGAATTCTGTTGTATAGTATTCAATTCCTGCGAGTTTATCAATATCTGGTGATGATTTCTTCATTAAACGATCATTCATTCTTATATGCAAGGAAAATACCTAAGGATCTCAAATACCACTAAAATCATTTATAATTATTTTATATAAGAAAATAAACTAATATAAATCCCTATCTTTTATTCAGTAAAGCATAAATCATATTTTGCATATATGAAATATGAATTATTAATGTCTAGTGAAAAAATCTATAGTTTTAATATATTACAAAATCATAGTAATTTTGACATCCATGTAAATAAATATAAGTTCATTTTTCTTATACTCCCTATCTTAATGGTTTCAACTTCTCTTGCTTTTAACATTGGTCCTGTAAATGCGCAATTGAATTTAGATGATTTCATGAAACAGACTCAGGATAACATTCAATCAACC
>JBBRRF010000160.1:0-4722 GCA_038200885.1 Candidatus Nitrosocosmicus sp. | reverse complement strand
TTATCATTAACGGATTGTTTCTAGAGGACAATATGGAAAAAGTTGTAAATGAGTTCCTTAAAAACAAGCCAGACATTCGGTTGTTAAAACTCGCAGATAATGCCATTAATTCAACAGGTTGGATATTTGATTTCAGTTTTCCTAAAGAACAGGGCCATCCTAATCCTCATTTATGGTTAAATCCTGTAAATGCTATGAAGTTTGCTAATTTAACTAAAGATAAATTGATCGAGATGGATCCCAATAATACTGCTTATTATATCGAGAACACCGAAAAGTACATTGCTTTACTAAAACACCTAGATGAAGGAATAAAGGCAGCCGTACAAAGTGTACCGCCAGAAAATAGAAAATTGATAACCTATCATGATTCTTGGGCATATTTTGCACCAAGGTATAACATGACCGTGATAGGCGCTGTGCAACCATCCGATTTTTCAGAACCATCACCTCTTGATATAGCCAAATTGATCGATCAAATAAAGGCTGAAAAGGTACATGCCATCTTTGCCTCAGAGGTTTTTTCAAATAGAATTACTGATCAAATAGCTAAAGAAGCTGGTGTAGATATAGTACAGACCTTGAGAGATGATGCACTTCCTGGTGATTTAACAAGTCCTAACCATACGTATGTAGGAATGATGCTTGATAATATGGAGCACATGATAATTCCATTAGGGGGAAATACTAGCAGCCTATCTAACATAAATCCCGCAAATACATACACACCATAAATTTTTTTTATTAAATATTAATAAACATCTCAAATAATATCATTAAGATGGGCTCCTTTGAATATCTAAAATTAACTGGTGTATCCTATGGATTTACCTATCATGATTTTGTAGTCGAGGGAGTCAATTTGTCTATACCAAAAGGTCGATTTGTTTCTATTGTAGGTCCTAGTGGATCTGGAAAAACTACTTTATTAAAACTAATGTGTGGAATTTACGATCCTTGGAATGGAGATATTGAGTACATTTGCAATGACTGTGATTCCATTTTCTATTATCCTACTGTTGGATATGTTCCACAGATAGAAACTATTGATTGGAATTTTCCAGTTTCTGTACAAGAGGTCATAGCAATGGGATCATGGAACTACAAAAGTTACATTCCATGGATAGATAAAAAATTGAAAAATCAAATAAGAGATACTTTAAAAATATTGGGATTAAGTGGCTACGAAAAACGACACATTCGTGCACTTTCTGGAGGAGAGCAACAACGTGTCTTTTTGGGCAGGGCATTGATTAGAAACCCTGATGTTCTTATTTTAGATGAGCCAACAACGGGTCTAGATTATGTTTCAAGAGAAAAAATATTTGATATATTAAAAACACTCAATAACAATGGAATGACTGTAATTTTATCCACTCATGATATAACTCATATTGCTAGTCGTTCTCCTTGGGTTATTTGTTTTAATAAATATGTAATTGCTGAAGGTCATCCACAAGATGTTCTTAAAGAAGATAACCTTCTAAAAACATATGGACTTTCAGATTACAAAATAAAATAGTGAAGATCATTTGATTGATCTTCTGTTACCATTTCAATATGAGTTTTTTATTAAGGGAGTTATAGTTTCAGTTTTGCTTGGGGGTATTTGTGGCTTAGCTGGGGTATATATTATTTTAAGAGGACTAAGTTATGTTGGCCATGGACTTTCACATGCTGCTTTTGGAGGAGCAATAGTGGGAAGTATTGTAGGTTTGAATTACTATGTTGGAGCAATTATTTGGAGCTACTTGGCCTCTTTTGTGATCTATGAAATAAGCAAAAGAAATAAAATTAAACCTGATGCTGCAATAGGGCTGGTTACCACTGCTATTTTTGCCTTTGGAGTGTTACTAGTAAGCATTACAAATAGGTATACAAGGAATTTCGAATCACTTTTATTTGGAAATATTTTGGCCATTACCGAACAAGATCTTTATATTATTGTTTTGGTAACAATACTTTCAGGCGCCTTCTTTTTTTTCCTCCATAAGCGCTTAGTTTTTTCCTTTTTTGATAACGAAAGTGCTAAAATAAGTGGGATTAAGACTTCATATATCGAACTACTCTTTTCATTTGTCCTAGCTACCATAATTATTGTTTCAATGTCGTCAATTGGAGTAACATTACTTGCATCAGTAATAGTAGGTCCAGCCATTTCTGCTAGGATGTTATCAAATAATTTTTCAAATGTTGTATTTCTATCTATTATCATAGGATCGGTTGCATCTTTTTGTGGCATGTATGCTAGCTTCTTTTTGGATTCTTCATCTGGTCCCACCATCGTCATGTTTATTACTTTGGCCTTTGGAATAACGGCTTTATATGCTGTCTTTAAGAAAATATATCATTCTCATAGTCATGGCGGTGTGTCTCACTCACATCCCCACTTACACACTGATGAACATCGACATGAACATCAACACAAACAATCCTAGAGACCAATAGAGTCAATTTTTTAGTCTGTTTTTTGAGATTTTTGAGAATTTAAAGTACTAAATTGATATTAATATTGATATTGGAAAGCAATTTTATTGTTACTTAGTTTTGAATCCAAATGCGTGAAAAACTGTGTTTGTGTTATTTCTTTTGAAGTTTTTCATGATTGATACAAAAGAAAAATTGGAGTATCTTTTCTTTTCTTAAAGTATTATGCCAATTTTTCTAAACCTTTAAAGAATGTGAATCCAGCAAAGGTTATACCTGCCATTACTTGCGAAAAAAAGTCATTTTCATATAGATTAACAGATATGTTTTTCCCTCCAGTCTTCAACGATTTCATGTATGTTTGTTTGGTAAATTCATCAATCATCTTTGCAAGATCTCCACTCACTACATAATTATTTAACAAGCCAACATATTCATCACTACCTACAGAAATTATTTGAGCTTTTATTTCATAATCAAATTTTTCTTTTGGATTGTTTCCTTTGATATAGTGTTCTGCTATGTTGTCTGCCAAATAACGTGCTTGCCTTACTGCGATTTGTGCTAATGGAGGATATAGAGTCCCTTTAGAGTTTTTCATTGCTGCCAAATCACCAATCGAACAGATGTTTTTATACTGATTAGTTTGGCAATATTCATTAACTATTATTCTACCATCATTGGTCTTGTCGATTGTAGGCTCTATATCTATGTTATATCCTCTTACTCCTGCTGTCCATATTATTAATGAAGAATTGATCTCTAGACCATCCTTAAGAAATAGAGTACGTTCTTCTACTCTTTCCACAAGTGAGTTATGAAAAATCCTTATACCTTTATCTTTTAAAATCTCTTCAGTTCTATTTTTGACTCTGATATCCCATCCAGGTAAGATAGTTGAGGTGGCCTCGATTATGTTTACTTTAATAT
This sequence comes from Candidatus Nitrosocosmicus sp., assembly GCA_038200885.1. Classification (GTDB taxonomy): domain Archaea; phylum Thermoproteota; class Nitrososphaeria; order Nitrososphaerales; family Nitrososphaeraceae; genus Nitrosocosmicus. Next base: position 1,365 of record JBBRRF010000160.1, on the reverse strand, counting down.
TGCTTTTATTTGATGAAGCATTTACCATCTCTGCCAAGGCGCTCCCAAGGCTTATACCTGTGGCCCCGGCTCCTACTATTACTATATTGTGTTTTTTATTTTCTTCACTAATTATCTTTGAAATGTGATCATGAATAATTGAAGCATCATATATTGATCTAATAGGAAGAGTGTATTTATCAGCACCTGGTATATTGAAGTATTTTGTGGAAGATCCCAAACAAACTATCAATTCATCATATTTGATATCTCCTGAATTCAAAGATATAAGATTCTTGTCAGGAACTATTCTCTTTATATCGTCTTGAATAAAATGTACATTTTTCCCTTGAATTAAGGATAAGATTGGAATTTTCAATTGGTCTGCAGTTCTAAAACCAGATGCTACTAGATGTATTTCTTGCATTAGCTGATGATAATTGTTTCTATCTATCAGTATTATTTCATTTGAACCTTTGTCTAATTTTGATGAAAGGTTAGTACTAAGAAAAATCCCAGCATAGCCTGCACCCAGGATTACTATTCTCTTTTTCAATGTCGACATTTTACATCATCTTTTTACTCAATTTTCTTATCAGTAGAATATCCTTTATTTTTCAATTTAACTTTTTTTATTAAAAGTTCTATTACTAAGAAGATTAGAATCGAAATTGCTATACTTGGAATCGTTGAACCTATATTTAGTGCAAAATCCTCTACATGAAGCGGCGAAATAGGGGAGAGAATAAAGTAAGTAATACTTCCAACGAAAAATGAAAAAAAGGATGATATTTTGAACTTGTTGTTTTTTTCATAGAATTTCTCGACAGATATTCGCCCCTTCCTTATGATGTAATAATCCGTCAAAACTATTGCAAATAGGGGGGCAAATAGTGCTCCTATTATCAATAAAAAGTTTTCATATTGATAAATTGGAATTAAATTGGACAGTACTACTCCTACTATTGTGAAACAAACAACAAGATATTTGTAATTTATTTTGTTGTATATGTTCTTAAATGACATTGCAGATGAGAAAATATTTGCAAAAACGTTATCTACTTCATCAACGATTAATATCAGCAAGATAAATCCGTAAAAGAAGGTTTGAATTGCAAGTAGTATTGCAAATATGTCACTAATGCCTAATAAGAGCCCAATTACATAAAAAAGACAGTTTGTAATTGAAAATCCAATAAATGTTCCCAAAAAAGCATTTTTGCTTTTTTTAGCAAACCTATTGTAATCTGCTACCAGCGGTAGCCACGATAATGGCATAGCAATGACTAAATCTAGAGAATTAAAAAAACTAAAATCGCTTGAACCTGAATTTATTAAACTGGCTGTATCTAAATTATTGGCACCTAATATTATATTTATGAGCAT
>JBBRRF010000159.1:0-4759 GCA_038200885.1 Candidatus Nitrosocosmicus sp. | reverse complement strand
GACTTGCTTGTACTAGAATATTACTCATCCTTTGAGGATTTTAGACAAAGGATTTCTGAATACTTTAGAACCAAAAGATTTGGTCTTAATATGAGAAACTATCTGTTGAGAGCTGTTTGATAACATATGCTAATTGGTATAGGTTGCCCACGTTAAGACCAAAACTTTGAGTTCCAACTATACTGAGACTTGAATTATCATAAAACATTGCAACAAGATTTAAGAATTGTTCTGGAAAATGTCCTTGGTTAATTATATTACCTGTGATGTGAGGATTGCCAACATTGTCGAAAAATGCACTGCTACCATTTAATACAAGATTTGTAGGTTTTTCTATCCCCGGTTGAGAGATGGTAGAGAATTCTATAAAGTTAAATTTTCCTAATATCTGAGGATCGGGTATGAATATATCAAAAGGTGATTGTTCACCAGGTCTCAAGGTTCCGATTGACGAGAATGCAGAATGATTGCCAACTACAACGTTATCTGTAGTATTAGACAAAATTGTTGTTATTACAATATTTGATTGGGGATTAAATGAGGTGTTATTTGCTTCACCTATAACGTGAAAATTTCCCAAATCATCTAAATATGTAGAGGTGCTTATTACCTTGATAATGTCCGAATCGGTATTTTGAGCATATGCTAAATCGATTCCGGACGAGGAACTAACCTCATTAAAGATGAAAGTTCCATACATTAACGATAGGAAGATTATGGATAAAATTGCGTGCTTTGAAAATAATTGATATCTTGTAAATCGGTTGGACAATAATCAAAGTAAATGAATAAAAACTATAAACCTTTTCTTTTTTAGTAAATGTCTATTTTGAATTACACTATGTTGCAATAAGAGATCAAGGAAGAATTTTGTATTAAATATGGATTTTGTAGTTAAAACACCAACTTATTTACCATGTTTATTAATTTTTGTTTTGTGGCACATAGGGATTTAAGAAGTATGTGCATCTCCTTCGTTGAAATTTCCTGGGATTATAGTTTGTAGGAGACTTTCACTATATTATACTTTTTATATCCAAGTTATACAATTTAGAATTTTCATAATATGTGTATGAATCAGATATCATTTCAGTGGTTTTGGCATACAAATTTTCATTGTTTGGATTTACTACAAGATTATCAATGTATACATTCTTAAATTTATAAATTCCAGAGATATATCCATTTGTAATATATATTTTAATAATGTAACTTGTAATGGATTGATCTTTGCCAAGATCCGAACCACATGAATAGTAATTGTCAGTTAAATGACCTACCACAAATGCACTATTATTGTGGAAAATGATATCAGAAACATTACCTTTTTTAGTAACAGATAATTATTTTCTTTCTGCAAAACATAGTAAAATCTTTTTACATATTGTATTTTGTTGCGAATGGTATGAGGACTTTGTCTCTGTTCTGTTAAATGTACTTTGAAATCTCGTAATAATTTGTCATAAAGCACAGTGTGTTACCATTATTAAGTAAAATCCCTCTCCCGGCGCCTTATCTCACTTGAAATACTATTTTTCGTAGATGAGCAGTTTGTGTATTTCCAAAATTACATGTTTTATCCACTTTATGTCTAAATAACTTGTTTCATTGACGATTTTGTTTGACTTAGATAGAGAACTATCTCCAGTGGACCACAATAGATAGTATTTCTTGATAATTTGCTTCCACAGGTACGGCACCCGCTTAACTTTGACAATGGTGACAAAGCCTTCATTGTGTGCAATCTTTTGTTTGGTGAAAAGGTTAGAATTCATTTATCGTGCTTTCGTCAAACAGATATTTGAGGCTGGGTCATAATTCCAAACGAATAAAGCTGGTCTCATAGAGTATCATATTTTGTTTGAAACAAATACTAACTAAAAGACTAGCATACTGTAATTCGTCATCCATTCTAATTAGTATTTTGTATCTTGTCGGGTTGATTGATTGGTCATCATCAAGTAATTCTTTTGTCAACTCCCGTCAGAAAAAAAGAAGAGGTAGACCTTTTGTATACTCGCCAACCATCATTCTACGATGCTTTATCGTTCGTATTTGGTTCAGACTGGATTCAAACAGGTCACTACATCATTTTCTTTATTTGGATTTACCTTATAACAGAAGAGTAATGAAAACCTGTGGGTTATCTGTTTCCTATCTGCCAAGTAGACGGACCTTTGATAGAAGATTAAAAACTATCTATACCGATATCAAAGAAAGGATATCAGCTATGGGAAACCTGTTTGTTATCGAAGGTTTGGTCAAACCATACGTGGTTGCAACATCAGCGCTCTCTTAGAATCAAAAGGTAAAGTATGGCACAAGTCATCGATGAAAGAAGGAATAGTTCCATGTTCAGGAATTGACACTGATGCTAAATGGGGATACAGTCATTACACAAGAGGATGGATATTTGGATACAAACTGCACATGATATGTAGTACTGATCCTTCTTATACAGTACTACCCCTATCCGCTGATGTCACTACAGCCAAAGTGTCTGACAAACCTATTTATCCAGATGTAGTATCATGTCTATCTCCAGAAACGCTAAAGAAGATTCATTTGATGGTTGCAGACCCCGGATATGATGGTAGGAAGATGTATGATCTTAGCATTAAAAAGGGATTTCAACTTGTATGCCATGTTAGAAGATGCAAAAAGACTAAAGAAGAAAGGTTGAAACTGGTTGACTTTTATGAGTCGGCTTTCGGACAGGTAGTCCATTCAAAGAGAAAGATATCCATAGAACCACTGATAGAACATATCAAATCGGTCTTTAGAATAGACCCAGTACCTGTGAAAGGCCATGATAAGGTACGTGGTATCATATTGTTATCCATACTGCTGTACCAGATACTTGTTTATTACAACTGCAAGCTACTAAAGAAAGATAATCCAAGAAAGATGATCAAGTACATGATAGGATGTTAGTCTATTTGTAACCAATGGTTGGATTATAATATTAAAATGATTTATGACCCAGCCTCAAATAACTGATATCGGTATGAAGCCCCTTGCGTTCAATCTGTCATTGTTTAAGTAATGAATTGATCTTGGAACGGTTAATCCTAATTCTATGAAAATACTATAATACTGTATTATAGTAACACTCAAAATACAAGAAAAATCTTTAGAATTATTCTTTTTAATGTGAGAATCTATCTGGTTTAGGTAACTATACCGAAGCGATAAAAGCTTGTAATATTTAATAAAAAAAGAAGATTTAGGTTTGGATTAACCTATCTTTGACAGCCTATACTGGAATGAGATTGGTGAATCCAGCCTCTATCAAGCAGTTTATTATATTAATTGCTACTGCACCGGTAACGCCAACAACTGGTGCTGTTATGGCTGCGAATAATTCAGCGTATGTCATGTCATCTATTGTAGTACATAGTAGTGCATTTGGAGCATCAACCGGAAGGCCTAAGACAAATTTAAGATTACCTAATTGTGTGGGGTCAAGACGGTCAACAAAGCAGGCTATAGCGGCTTCACAATCTCTTATGGGTTCTGGTTCTGGTTCTGGTATCACTGGTACTACTACGGCGGTATTATTAGCGACTTCGTTGTTATTATTTTGATTTGTGTTAACACAGTTTATTGCTGCACCAAGACAACTAAATAGACTGTCTGTATCAATACTTCCGTCGTTAACATCTTTGGATTTTAATCCAAAATTGAATGCATTAGCATTCTGAATAGTTGATATACTCATAGCGGCCATCAATAGTGTTGCAATGACAGAAATAGTCAGCAGTGGTTTTAGCGATTTTTTTGTTGAATATGGATTTAGTTTATACATATTGTTGAAAGTATAATAAATATATATATTATAAGAAATACGCAACTTAAACTCATTAAATATTTACAAAGTAATACAGTAGTAAATGGTAACATAAAATAAAATAAAAATATTGTTACTCATCTTCTTTTATTTTCTTTAATTGGTTGAATCGTAAGGAAGCATGCACTACATACAACGATACGCAATAACATGCAATTTCTATGTGCATAATAAATATGTTAATGTTAAAATTATATTACCAAATGCAAGATACAGTCAAGATTTAAAGATTTATTAATAAATTAAAATATTATTCAACATTTAAAATTCATTTCCTGCAATAAGCTTCAGTGCTATCATCTTTGATCTATATTATGATCGACATATTGTTGATGACAGATGACATTGTATTTGAGATCATGATAAAATCTTTATATTTATAGTCGAATAATTTTCAGAACATGTTTGTAGAACCTATATCTGCATTCTCCCCCTTGGATTTGAAGCCAGAAGTTATCTTATCTCAAAGTGTTGTAAATTAAATTCTATATACATAAAAAGTAATATGTGTTATACAGGTCTCGTCATGTTGTAGGATAGAATCTGAATAGAAAAAGCAATCAATTTTAAGATTTATTAAAAAACATGGAAAAGCACTCCATTTTTTTATTCTTAATAAAGTCAATATCGATTATGACACCTTGATGAAGATTCTTTCTGAATTACGGAGAGGGACATAGATTAGAGACAACAAAAAGGAAAAGTTTTGGTAGGATTAGTCGGTTTCTATAGATGAACGGTTGCATCAAATATCTGGACTGCATTAGTAAAATTACACTTTTGTTGTTTATTAGCGTTAATAGTTTCTGCGACCTGTCCTTCAATTAAAGTACAATCTTCGCTAGCAATTGGATATATCCAGAAGTATCGGCGGTATCCAGAAGAATAAATAGATTCTCAAGTTGGGGG
>JBBRRF010000158.1:0-4777 GCA_038200885.1 Candidatus Nitrosocosmicus sp. | reverse complement strand
TGAATTTCGCTATAGTATTCATTTATCATATCGGCTATATTTTCCTTTGAAACAAACCGTTGTAATAATCTATATCTATCTATGGAGACATTTTTGAGTTATTTCTAATGTTGGACAATTTAATTTATTATATACATTTGTAACCTATTTACCAGAACGGGTTGAACTATCAACTACTGATTGGCAAAAGGTGGTAGCAGTCGTTCATTGTCCGGAAAGTGCCACGACACTCACTATAAAAATAAAAATTAGCAAAAAAGGCGCCGGTAGAGGGATTTGAACACCGTAGCGATACTCGAGGAGACAAAACAAGAACAAACATCAAATTCAGATGATAAATTTCATCAAATTTAATAGTTTTGAAGAATGATTCATTTGATTATCAAATTGTATTCACATTGAGGCTTCGTCCTGTATAGTCTATGTACGAATCGAGTGGGATTAATAGCGATATCGGTTAATATAACGGATTCTCATTTGTTCAGTGGACCGTCCATATACTAAATGCGACGCTATATCTGAATTTATTTGATATATGTAGTTGGTACGTCAGTTTATGATCGTGCTGAATTTTGTTGATTGTCTAAGATGGACACTCCTGTTTTCGATTCATTTTCAAATGGCGAAGGGATGAAAATAATATTCTTGATTTCATTTGATTCTATGATTTCTACCAAAATAGGCATAACTTCTTCAATGAGTATGATTAGGTTGTCCCATCCCGTGTATTCTAAGAGACCAATTTTAAATTTGTACGTGTTGTTTTTTAAATTTAAACTAAATTCATTCTTTAGCCTTAGCAGGTGACCGTTATTGTGGATGGAATTCCTGATCAGATAAGGAGCGTACAATATATTTCTCTTGTTATCGTCACATAGTATTAATTTATTAAACTCGTCTATGATTAATTTATAGTCTATTGGTTTGGCTGATGGTTGTAAACCTAGAATAAGCGAATTAAGAAAAAATTCTATATTAAACATGAACTCAGTTATGAAACATCTTCTATTGATAGTGTCAATCTGCAACAAAAAGTTGGCTTCACCTGAGGGTATTAATTTCATGAGAATGTTTAATTTTTCACGTGTAACATCAAAATTATCGATGTCTATTATTGTTTTTGTTAATAACATAGAAATATTGATAAAGAAATCGGAACGAAGGTCCTTTTGTGTGTACATGTTCTTATACTTCATACCGTTTTCCCATACTATTCGACGCAAATTTAGTAATTCTGAAATTGCATTAGAAGCTTTTACTTGAAAATCAAATTGTATATTCTTGTTCGACAAAAACTATAATTATCTATGGTATTCGAGCCTATTTTAGCACTTTTATTGAAATGGATCGAGTGGAATTCGCGGCAAAAATGACGTGGCCTCATATACTTTTAAAAATTATCGCGATCGTCAATGTAAAATTTTAGTCAAATTCATCAAAAGTGAGAGAAAATTGAACGTGAAGATTTAGTAATGGTTATAGACAGCATGGACATCGTATACATAAAGAGCATGTAATTTAGAAAAGAACTTAATGAATCTTTTTGATGACAAATTTGTTAATGTACTAAACAAAGATGGAGAAGCAAACTATTATGGAAAGATAATGTCAACATCAGAAGCAAACACATACTGTAATTTGTTACTAAATAATATAAAGTGGAAGAATGATGAGGCTTTGTATCAAGGAAAACACATAGTTACAAAGAGAAAAGTTGCATGGTATGGAGATCAAGGTTTCCTTTACACTTATTCTAATACCACGAAGCAAGCACTACCATGGACCAACGAGTTGACAGATCTCAGAAGAAAAATAGAATTAATCACAAATAACCTGTTTAACTCTTGTTTACTTAATTTATATCATAATGGAAATGAGGGAATGACCTGGCATAGTGATGATGAAAAATCCTTGGGAAAAAATAATGTCATAGCCTCCTTAAGTTTTGGAGCGGAAAGAAAGTTTTCATTTAAGCATAAACGCACTAAACAAGCAATCTCACTGCTATTAGAGAATGGAAGTTTGCTTCTCATGAAAGGTAATACGCAATTAAATTGGTTACACTCTTTACCTCTATCGAGTAAAATAGTTCATCCGAGAATAAATTTGACATTTAGAACAATCGTAGACCAGTCAACCATGATACAAGGTTGACATAGATAATATACTAATTTAATAATCAATAAGATTGATTTTGGGTAATTTGAAAGTAACATCAAATAAATAAGCATTATTTAAAGTTCTTAAATCAACAGACGGTCACGTTAAGGGTCATAGAGATAATGAAATTCACTGGGCAATATCTGAAAGTTTGGATTTATAAAACTTAAGATGGAGTGATGTTTGCCCTTTGTCCGGTAACTTTAAACAAATAACCTAAATGAAGAATTATCTGTCCATGGACAGCAAAGATTTGTAACATACTGTAACATACCATACACATCTTTCAAAATCATTTCGTCCGAACATCAGTTTTTATATCGCAAACTTGAATAGGTTAACTCAAACTATTTTCAAAGAAATTGAACATCAGAAGAATTCACCATTAATAAGCAATAGTGATACAACAAGAGGATTATTTTTTTTCTTTGGAGTCTTCTTAACAGTTGCATTAGATTTAACAAACGCTATACCAAATCATGAAAGTATGTCATTTCTTTTTTGGTTAGATGGAGTGTTCCATTTAAAAAATGCTTGTTGCACATAAGTCTATGAATTCATTTTAAAGATTGTAATGATTAAGCAAAATCAGTCTAGGGCGAGATACTATATCACGCACTAGGAAGGAGAATCGCATTCTGTAATAACCTATCAACATTAATGAATCAAAATAGGGGAATATTTTTTCAATTTTTGAGATAGCAAGTCTAACAATCTTATTAAAAGACTATTACCTAAACTTTAAATTTTCTAGTGCTTGACCTGTTATATTAGATGATTCTTTTATCACCCGCATAAGAGTGGTTTTACCCGTTCCCCATCCACCAAAAATTCCAATTGTAAATCTGGGTGTTGAATTTATGATAATCTGAGATAACTTTTCGCTATAATTTTTAAAATCTTGTGCATCATCTTCATCAGGTTCATCTATTATAATTCTAGTAGACACACTTGCTGCAGATTTTATTTCTGGGTTTACTTGATTATTGATTAGTACCGGATTAGATGTCCTTTCATAATAATTGCTCGCAGGAGTTCCGCAATTGGTACAATATTTATTTTCGTCTTTTATGTTTTCTCCGCATTTATTACAAATTGACATCTTAAATCTTATAAAGCACTAATTTTTTAATATAGCGTCTATTTGCATTAAATAAGATACATTTACCCTATTTCCAGCGCATTTTCATCTAGTTACATGTATGATAAGGAGTTCTGAGCCAAGAGATCAAAATTAATATCGGTTCTTTAAAAGAGATTCTATAATCAGATACTTTAATACAACATTTAAAGTTTAGAGAGTTTATAACTTAACCATTGATTACAAATGGAAATGCAAAAAATGAACTGGTAAAAGCACAATCACACGAGATAATTTAGTAATAAAAGGAACATCGTTGATCTTTCAAATAAAAAATAAGTTATTGTTGTGCTGCTGCATTATTTCCAGTGTTTGTTTGACTCTGGTCATTTACATTGTTTCCTGAGCCAGCAGTGTTACCACCTGATACAACGCCACTACCTTGGTTGGAGGATTGAGATTGGCCTATACCTTGATTAACAGTATTACCGCCTTTTCCACCACTACCTCCTTGTTGTGCTGCTGCATTATTTCCAGTGTTTGTTTGACTCTGTGAGTTTAGGTTATTACCTGAGCCAGTAGTATCGCCACCAGAAACTACACCGCTCTTTTGGTTGGAGGATTGAGATTGGCCTATACCTTGATTAACAGTATTACCACCGCTTTTACCTTTTCCACCACTACCTCCTTGTTGTGCTGCTGCATTATTTCCGCTATTTACTTGATTTTGAGCACTCAAGTTGTTGCATGAAACAAAGGTCCCCGTTCCAGAAACACATAATGCATTTTGGTTGGAGGATTGAGATTGGCCTATACCTTGGTTGGCTTGATTGCCGCCTTTACCGCCGCTACCGCTTTGTGCTAATGCGTTATTTCCACTATTTACTTGATTTTGAGCATTTAGATTGTTGCATGAAATAAGAGTACCGTCGCCAGATACACAAACACCTAATTGAGTTGAGGCTTGAGATTGGCCAATACCTTGATTAGCCTTATTGCCTTGAGCAAATACGTTCATGGTCATCAAGGTTGGACCCACAAGAAGTATGAACGTCATCGCTAGAACTGTTGATGTAATTATTGCTTTATTAACACTAAAGATATTATTCATCACTTTAAATACTCATGAAAATTATATAAACTAAATTCTATATTCCTTAGACATAATATTTTATTGTGCGTATGTTATATATGATTTTATTTCTTATGATAGATCTAATAATATCGGTAAAAGCAAATCATATTGAAAGATAAGACCAATATTTCAAAACTCATCTATTTAATGTATGATAAGTATAAAGTTCCATGAAGTTTGTTTTAATCTTATTACCTATCTTTCTATTATCTGTCGTGCAGGTTGCTCACGCTCAAAGTCTAACTGATTCCATAAATAACGCAGTAAATAACGACATAGGGAACACATTCGACTCGATAAATCAGGCCGCCAATAGTAGCAGCAATTCTCCCTCTGGAAATGATACCGGCTCACCGTCTACTACTACCACCACCACGACTACAAACGGGCCAGGTAATTCA
>JBBRRF010000157.1:0-4800 GCA_038200885.1 Candidatus Nitrosocosmicus sp. | reverse complement strand
GTAAACATTTTGCTACTGTTTTACGTTTACCTTTAATTTCCACGACATCACCTGTAGATGCGCTCAAAGCATCCATAGAATCATAATCAATTCTAGCAACACCACGGCCTACATCTCGGGTATAAGCTTCTAGCACCTTTAGTGATATGGTGTTTTGGCTCATAATTATATAACTACACAACTCTTTATAACTTTATTATCAAGAGTTGGTTGATTTCTCAGATATTCTTTAATTTGGAAAATTTCAAATTAATGTGTCTGATTCCATTATAATAGAAATTATGTCATACTATCAAAATTCCTAAAACTATCAAGAATAAATTTAATAGCGGGCCTTTGAGATCGATATATTAGATTTAATTGGGAAAGAGGACATTAGTAAGAAGAAGAGGGAAAGGAGGAAAACAATTTAGAGCAATTATAACTGGAAAAATAGCTCCCACTAAATATCCTAATTTTGAGATTAATGAAGTTCATCATGGTATTGTAATGGATTTGGTACATGAAAGAGGAAGAGATGCACCAGTTGCTAAAATTAAATTTGATGACAATAATTATTCATATATTCCGGCCCCAGAAGGCACAACAGTCGGAAGCAAAATTGAGATAGGAAATGGAGCAAAACCTTTGTCTAAAAATATTCTAGACTTAGGATCCATACCAGATGGAACACTTGTTTGTAATATTGAAAAAAATATTGGCGACGGTGGAAAATTGATAAAGGCAGCCGGAACATCAGCAATAGTATTTTCACATTCCGTTGATAGTGTAAAGGTGAAATTCCCATCAGGAATGATCCTAAATATGAATCCTAAATGTCGTGCAATGATTGGAGTTGTTGCAGGAGGTGGAAAATCGGAAAAACCGTTCCTTAAAGCCGGTAATAAAGCAAAATATATGCAATCCAGAGGAAGATTATACCCAGTCGTAAGAGGAATTGCTCAAGCAGCAGTATATCACCCACATGGTGGAGGAAGACATCAACACATAGGTCATCCATCGTCTGTAGCAAGAAACACCCCGCCTGGTGCCAAAGTAGGCAATATTGCACCCAGGAAGACAGGAAGAGCAAGAATTAAGAGGAGACAATAAATTAAGAAATCAAAAAAAAATTTATTGTAATGTATGATATCTCAAAAATACTTGGTGAAATGGAATTTGCTTTAAACACCAACAACTTTTTGAGATTAACTGCTTTGGAGGATCTTCATAAAAATGAAAAAGGAGATCCGTTTAAAATTTTGATTGGCACTATTCTTTCATCTAGAACAAGAGATGAAAATACCACCCAGGCGCTTATAAAACTATTCAAAAAATATGAAGGAGTAGAAGAGATTTCTAAAGCGAATTTGGACGACATTAGAATGGAGATATCATCCGTCGGTTTTTACAATATCAAGGCAGCTAGGATAAAACAAGTTGCAAACATTATAGAAAGTGAATTTCATGGACAAGTACCAGATGATGTAGAAGACCTGTTAAAACTACCAGGAGTAGGAAGAAAAACTGCAAATTGCGTACTTGTATATGCCTTCCAAAAATCTGCCATACCGGTAGATACTCACGTGCATAGAATTTGCAATAGATTAGGAATAGTAAATACAAAAAGTCCAGAAGAAACAGAAAAAGAATTGTCTGCGTCGGTAGACAAAAAACATTGGATTAGGCTAAATTCTGTATTTGTGAGGTATGGCCAAAATATTTGCCTGCCGCTAAAACCAAAATGTAATTACTGTAATTTAAGACAAATTTGCAAATATTATAAAGAAAATAAAGAAAACATAAAAGCAAGAAAAAAGGTCTAAGAAAGTTTCCAGTATTTTGGGCATCTAGTTTGATAACTTTAATCCCGCTTCTTCCAAAACAACAAGAATATCACGGTTCCGCCTACACCTACTATCATTACTAATGGCATATAGTAAAGAACAGATTCAGTTAGATTACCATTGAGAACTTCGAATTGGATAGAGCCCCCAAATGTAGAATTAGGCATTGAGGATTCATCTTTTCCATAAACTCCTATAGATCCCACGTCGAACCCGTTTAATCCAAGTTTATCTAATACTATCCTTTTTCCGTTAGTGACAGACAATCCTTGGACATTGGCGTGAGATACGGTTACCGGACCGTCCGTAGACCACCCATTTTGATTGTTTTCATACATTCGCATATATCCAGTGTCATTTGTATTCACAGATACTATGAATCTCTTTGACTGATCACCAAACAACATCAATTCGATAAATTTCTCACTAGGAGGTTTCTCCTTAATTTTTATGATGGTTTTAGAATCATTATTATTGTAATAGCTAAGATTGTTATATATCGAGATAATCCAATTATTTACCTTTGGTTCATCAAAAACAAATTCAACCGGATTACGTCTATCATTATTAGTATCATTAAAAGGCAAAACGAAACTTTCTGAGACATTGGTTTTAGTGGTTTGAAATTCTTGAGAATTATTAGTTAATTGGGAGAAGGCGTGATTCGTGGGGAAAGTACTTACCACCATAACAATAGTTAAACCTAAACCAAGAATTAAGAAAATGTGGTGACATGATAAATTATAAGTCGAAAATTTATAATTTATTATCATACTAATTCTTCATTATGCGATTATATATTTGTAAAATATATAGTAAATCAATCTACAAATGGTCTTGGATAGGATAATATTACTTTAGAAATTTCAGGTCTCATTAGATGAGAAGGTGGTAATTCGCCTGAGGAAAACATTTTTCGCATTTTGGTTCCACTTAATTCTTCTCTATAATCCAAATCATGGGGACATGTGCGTTCGTTAACATAGCTTTGACATTTTTTACAGAAATAAAAAGCTGGAAAGAAGATAGGTTCGATTTCAAGGTCTGGATAATCTTTAAAAATATCATGAGCTGCAAATGGGGAATAATAATTACCTACACCGGCATGATCCCTGCCTATTATTATATGAGAGCATCCAAAATTTTGACGCATAATAGCATGATGGATAGCTTCTCTTGGTCCGGCGTATTTCATTTCGGTATGTAAGGTGGAAAAAATGATTCTAGATTTAGGATAATAATTATCTATCAAGACAGTATAGGAATTCAATATTACATCGTCTTTAAAATCTCCTACCTTTTTTTTACCTATTAAAGGATTTATAAATAAGCCATCGTAAATGTTTAATGCAGCTTTTTGTAACATTTCGTGAGCCACATGTGGAACATTTCGGGTTTGAAATGCAACCGTACTTTTCCAACCTAGATCTTCAATCTCTTTTCGAGATTCTGCAGGAGTTAGTCGAAGTCTGTCTAAAAATTTATTGTTGGGAGTATTGACTATTTTAACCTCTCCTGCAATAAGTATATCCTGCATTGTAACAAATTTATTGAATCCTGGATGTGATGGATCGTCAGTTTGAAAAACGGATTTAGCGCTTTCAGTTTTATCAAATTTATACAAGTCTTCTACCTGTATTACTCCAAAAATTTGACCGTTGTTACGTAAACCAACTTGTGACGAATCTTTTACTTTTTTTGCTAACTCTTCATTAGTATCTAAAATAATAGGAATTGTCCAAGGTAAATCGTTAGATAGTCTCCCTTTTTTTACTACGCTGGTAAAATCTTCTTCATTCATAAATCCTTTTAATGGACTAAATACTCCAAATGAAATATTTTCTATTTCCTTTTTTAGTCCGGTATCTACATCTACTGTAAATAAATCCTTGTCAATTCTAGACAGATCTATAAAATTATTTGTTAAACTACCACCATGTGGTCTAGGCATCCCTCTATGAAATGATAGAGGTTATTTCTTTCTTTTTTTTCTAGTATACTTTGCTTTGTTTATCTTATCTTAATTGGTAAGGGCCGATTTCATCCCCAACTCGACTTTTTTAACTCTTATTCCAATGTAGTCCACATTCTTTATGAAAATCATTTTCCCACCACCATCTGCCAGCTCTTATGTCTTCATCTGCTGCTACTGCACGGGTGCAAGGGGCACAGCCTATACTCGGATATCCCTTATCGTGTAGTTTATTATAAGGTATGTTATTCTTTTTTATATAATACCAAACCATGTCATTGGTCCAGTCTACGATAGGATTGATTTTGATAATGTTGTTATTTGATTCATCAATTTCAACTTTTTTTGCATTAGACCTAGTAAAAGTCTGCTCACGTCTTAATCCGGTTATCCAGGCATCCAGATCCTTTAACATTCTTCTTAAAGGATAGATTTTACGGATTTCACAACACAATTTCCGTTCTTGAACGCTGTTGTACATTAGATTTACTCCATTTTCTGTCACCATTTTCTCTACTTCCATAAAGTCTGGAAACATAGTTTCAATGGATATGGAGTACTTTTTTCTTATTTCGTCCATTACATCATAAGTTTCTGGATTAAGTCTACCTGTATCTAAAGTAAAAACTCGAGTATTGTCACCATGAATATTATACATCAAATCAATTATTACCACGTCTTCTGCACCAAAACTTGATGCAATGGCTATTTTTGGAGAAAAGGTCTTGATTGACAAAGATAAAATATCTTTTGCAGTTTCTGCTTCATACTTAGATGGATTTGCAGAATAAATTTTCATAAATTCAATTTTCCTATCAGCGGTGTTGGACATATCATTAATTGGAGCTATAACTCATATAACATTATCTTAGATCATGTGATGAGATCTGATCTCAAAATAAAGAAGATATTGCAAAGACATCTAGTTTATTAGGGAGGTTACCATAGTAAACAGAACTCGTGGTGAAAGTAAGGTCTGAGTTTAGAAAAGTGGGAGTTATT
>JBBRRF010000156.1:0-4817 GCA_038200885.1 Candidatus Nitrosocosmicus sp. | reverse complement strand
TAAATGATGGTTCAGGTAATTATCTTAATTGGTATAGGTGATCTGCAAATCTGTCCTCATCATAATTTTGACTAAGTAATACCAAGTCATCATTCAAATTATCTTCATGGGTATTATCTGTCTTAGTAAAACCAGAATTTGAAGAATCTGCTACATTCTCATTTTTTTCTCTAGGAATCGTAAATGGTTCGAGTTGATTTTCTTTTGGTTGTTGTTGAGATTCACTTATTTGGATTTGTGAAGCATTTGAGGGATTTTGACTAGTAGTCTAGATCTCTTGCGTAATTAGCCTAAACAGCTATATTTCCTTCAGTCTCATACAAACCTGTACTTTCTTTGCTATCCTATGATAGGTTATCCAAGAAACCATTGCTTTTTAAATCCTTTACTGGCTTATCGGTAAAGCAGTTTGACGATATATACTGTGAAATTGAATCAAAATACTCTGAGTATGAGATAAAGCGTTTATCATCTAATAGAAAAAAATACCATTAAATATATCTGCAAATCAAATTCAGTATCGAATGAAATAACTTGAATATAGTTTGTTCGATTTAATAAATCATGCATAATAAACACACTAGTAAAACCATAGTTTATGCTTTTGTTACTGCCTTCATGTTAAGTTCTTTTGTCCCATCAGATAACAATGAAGTCTATGCGCTCCTTGGTTTCAATCTCTTTGGATCGGGTGAAGAAGATCAATCATCTTCAACAACTTCGCAAAGCTCCACCTCTTTACAAGATGCACGATGCTACTCACCCACTGGTAGTATTGTAGACTCTTGTAACTCTGGTGATCTGTCAACTAGTGAAAACACAGGCTATAATTCATTAGGGCAATAGCAATAAACCACATTTTTTTTAAAGTTCTAATCTTAGGAACAATAACAGTTTGATATAAACCAAAAGGAAGGTTCAGCCATTAAATTGAAAAGTTTTTAAAAAAATCCAATCGAAATCAAGATTCTGATATTATACAACATAATCCAACTAGAACTACTTCTTCAAGTAATGATCAAAACACAAAATTCAGTACATCTTCTACTACTTGTACTTATATCGATCCATCATTTGGCTAAATTCTAACTAACTTCTTTTTTTTAGATGGTTGGATCTGAATTGTTATAATAATAAGATTTCTAAAAAAATAAGATGGTATTATAAGTTAAGTATCTTAATTTAAATCAAAATTCGTTATTATAACATGCTTAATTTACGCTGCATAACAGGTACTAAATGATTCAATGTTGATGAAAGATTAGATACTTAACATATTTCACTAGAACCTACATTTTTTTTATTAATAAAAATTCCTATTTGAAAGTTATAAACTAGTCCTACAATAGGTATTTAGTTTTACTAAAGGAAGCAACCATCTATTTATTTAAATAAATACAATCCCCAAGCTAACCTAATGGATATGAATCCCAACTCTCATTTATCGTGAATAGAAGTTTAACATGTAAAGAAATCGTATTACATCCATTCCCACACGCCTTTAGGATTTAACTTGTAAACAGAAAGAATATCGGCGGAACCCGTCCGAAAGGTGTAGATTTAAATTCCAAACATCATTTACAACTTGACTTTAAGACCAAATAATTTAAACATTTGATTGATATTGTTATTGTATGACAAAAGTATGCATAGTCACTTTTAACTGTGAAAATCTATTTGCTCGCTTTAAATTTAACAAAGATGTTAACCCAGAGGAAGCCGTTATCGATGGATGGCTTGCAGACAGAACTAACTTTACGATAAATGATGAGGAGTCGAAAAAACTGACTGCTTCGGCAATAAAAGAGACCAAAGCTGACATTATTGCATTACAAGAGGTGGAGAGTTTATTGGCCTTGCGTCGATTTAGAAACAAATATCTCAAGGAAAAAGGTTATAATCATATCATAGTATTGGATGGTAACGATCCTAGATTCATAGATGTTGCAATTATGAGCAAATACCCTTTAGAGAATATTGATACTCATGTGGATGAATGGAACAATGAAATAAGGTGGTATACCTTTTCACGGGATTGTCTAGAATGTGATGTTGTTCTACCAGATAATAAACGGGTAAGGTTATTTGCAAATCACTTTAAATCAATGTTTGATAAAAATGATCCATGTAATGGCAGAAGTAAGTCTCACAGAAAGAGACAGATTCAGTCTGAAAGAGTCAAGGATCTGGTAGAAGATGAATTTCCCAGTGGGGATGGTAGTTATGTCATATTAGGAGATCTCAATGATTATATGGAAACTGATTCTCAAGGAAAAACAGGCATTGACGAAATAGTAAATTGGAATAAGGTTGAAAATGTAGTAAAAAGATTAACCTCCGAGGACCAATGGACCCATTATTATGCAGGTAATTCACGATGTAGACATCCAAAAACCTACAAGCAACTAGACTACATACTTTTATCCAAGACATTGGCGGATGCGAATTTATCTTCTATACCAAAGATTATTCGCAAAGGACTTCCGTTAAGTGCTGATAAGTATACAGGCCCCCGATTTGAAGGCATAGGTCAAAAAAAGCCTAAGACATCAGATCATTGTCCAGTAGTAATTGAAATCGATGTCTAATTACCTATCATCTTTATTTTCATATTCTCATACTGCAATCCTATTCATATTTGAATGCTTTTGAACAAAATGTAAAACCATGGTAAGTTGCGAATTTTACGAATAGATATGTTTCTTTTTGGTTCTCCCATGTCTATTATAACATTACGTACAAACGAATGGTATCTATCGATTGGTAGTTCTCTTAATGCTATTATCAAAGAATAGAAGCTAGAGATTAGACAAATTTTGCAAATCTAAAAAATCGGAAAAATCATTTTATGGATATGTTAAAACAATACCGCAAGGGTTCAAAATACTGAAGGTTGTAATAAAAAAACTAGCAGACTAATTTTGTATTTCATCCAACATTTTGATAAATCTAATATGTTCGCATCCGTGTTCTGCATTGCGTGTATCATGAAAAGAACAATATAGAGTTTGCTTACCTATCATAACTTCAACATTACGCTTTAACTTATTATCTCCGATTACAAAACTATGATCATGTTGGTATTTGAGGTAATAGTAATCCATAATCTGCTGTCGAGTACTGAATTCTAATTCCTCTTTCTCTCCATTTGGACTGGTTTGTTCTAACATTCCCGTTTTTGTATGAGTTTGCAATCAATAGAAAATAACAAAGTCTTACTATATATTCTTATTGAACATTGTACTATTCGAAAATTACTTAACACTAAAGTAGAGGCCGATTGAAAAGCCCACAATTGGTTCAAACCCTATCTGTCACATATCTCACGTGGTGAGAAACTACAAATAGATTTCATCCTGAAATATACTTGGCTCTGATAACCTACTCGGTATTTCTATGACCCTTTAGAATTAACTATTTTTTCAAAATGGTTTGGAAATTTATTTTTGGTCTGTCTCCTCGAGTATCGCTACGGAGTTCAAATCCCTCTCCCGATTCCAAAGTTATTTTAAATAATACAATCCCCAAGATAACCTAATGGATTCGAATCCCACTCCACGCGCTTTAAACGTGGGTTCTGCCCATATTATTATATATGAATAGATCAAATTTTTGATTGTTGAATCTCCAAAATAATTCCAAAATCAGAGATATTACTAAAGAATTAATGTAATAGACAATACTGATCAAATGGTTAGGGGAGTGATAATATATTATTCAATATGGATTCAAACAAGGCAATTATACAACAAAACTAATTAGGTGTCAAACCCATTAATTCAAATATGATTACAATTGGAAATTCGATGAACTTAGAATATAACATATTTAATGAAAAGTGGAAGACAATGCAAACAAAAAATTTTCATTCTTTTCATTAAGAGCCTGTTAAAAGGCCATAGAGTGAATAGAGGAATGAATTATTCAACTAACATTATTTATTTGGTTTTTATTTTGGTCCCACCGAACCATCAAAATTGGGAATAAACTTATCAATGTTAGGCATGTTATCATATTCTCCCTTTATTCTAATAGCATTAGATAGAAAATTATCTTTGATGAGGTCCAACTGATCGATCATTGATTTTTTTGATTCCTCATTTAGCGTTAAAAAATGTGATTTCACCTTTTCAATATTGCTTACTATCTCATTATTTCCAAACATGTTGGAATAATTTTTCATTATCGATGCGTTTGTTTCAATCATTTGTTTCTGCTGAAGATATGCATTTTCAATCATATTTTTGAATTGAGCATAATTGAATTCGATCATTTGTTTCTGCTGAAGATATGCATTTTCAATCATATTTTTGAATTTCTCCTTATTAGTCATTGTATATTCTGATTTTGTATTTAAAAATAATTATATAAATATTGTTATTTCTTAAATTATTAAGTAATTCATTTTCAAAAATATATAAAAAATTGATATAATTGTTTCAACAATGATAAGAATTACATTAAAATTACTCTCCTACTCGAACCATATTTTGAAATATGTTAGCAGCTACACGGATGGAAGATAGCAAAAAAAGACACCCACAGAAGGACACAATATTTGAATTCTATGTAAAATATGGAGAAATTGAAATATCCTTTACCAGTTATTGTAAGAAATAATGACTGAACTAGTTTAATGGTCAGTTCGATATACAGAATAGGATGGTAAATTCCTTAACTCAGAAGATCAAGTCCACAGAATAGATCTCTTGCGTAATTAGCACAGGTTAGCATGGTCTTTTGGCCATTATCGATTTCTATAACTAACAGATATTCATTATTCTATAATTTACCAATCCAGATACTATATCTGATAT
>JBBRRF010000155.1:0-4843 GCA_038200885.1 Candidatus Nitrosocosmicus sp. | reverse complement strand
ATATTTTGTTGACCAGTATCAAAGATTATACACGGTGAAATTACAGTATCTTAGCTATAAACCTTGTTTTTATACTTACGTTAATTGGTAAATACTGTTATTTGATATTTCGTTGGTACCTAGTGAATCATCACTTTCTTCGATTCCTTCTGTAGCATTGGTTAAGGTGTTGTTATAGACTTTATTTCCGATAGAGTTATGATAGATATAGATTCCTTGACTCTCACAGTTATTTATGTCATTATCATAAACTTCGTTGTTTGGTGATTGAGATAAAAATATACACTTCTCCTCATCATGGACATCGTTGTTTCTTGCAACAGAATCGGACATATTTCTGCTAAACATGATTCCAGACCCTGCACTGTTATAGACTTCATTGCTTTCGATAGTAATATTGTAACAGTCGAGAGAACATATTATACCCATTGCTCCATGGTCATGCACTGTGTTGTTCCTGATCAACATATCGTGAGTTGCAGTATGGGGGTCAAAACCATACATAAAGTTATGATGAACATGATTATCTTCTAAAACTACACCACCTGCCCCAACAGAATAAAATCCAAACCGATTATGATGAATCTCATTATTCTTTACCATGCTTGTCCCATTATTACCATAGTAGCTGATACCAGAACAACCGCTACCGCACTCATATCCTAAATAGGCAATTTCGGAATTGGTAATATTTGTAGTACCTGTTGTTTCATCTTCTATTTTTATATATGGTCTTGATACGGCATCGATACCAGTATGCTCAAATTCTCTGCTAGGTAGTATGTCAACTTCAAACTTTATAAAATCGTTATTCTCAGGATCCCAAGAAGTAATTTTTACCGAATCTATAATTAAATTACCAAAAACCGTAATAGAATTCACAATATCTCGGTCACCATCACCGTTCTTATCTCCAGCTAATATCTTAAGCCATTTGGTATCACTCGAATTAATCACAAGTGTTGAACCTTTTTCGACTACAATGGTTGCATCTAATATCCAAGTATTGTTAGTAGAATTGTCTTCTCTTTTTAGAATCTCTTGATTTTGAATGCTGTTGTATATATCAGTAAGAGTTGAAGGATGTAAACAGGATATAGTAATTGTATTTTTACCATTTTCCTCATTGGAATCATAAGTAATACAGCCAGTACTACTACCATTTTTATCAGATTCCTGAGCCAATGTCGTATTATTTATTAAATCAAATCCAGTAAAAGATAGAACCATAACGATAAGAAGAGACATCGACGAGGTAAAATACACAGCCCATTTCAATTTGTTTGATTATTGATTATTCTGCCGAATATAAGAATTATCTTTCAAATGTTATCCAAATGACAATCTTGAAAAATGTTGAGAATTATTTTCAATATTCAAAATAATTACAAAGGATATCATACAAAATGGATTAGTTTGTACTTATTTATTGGCTATACTCAATTATGTTTTTCTATCTATATGACGATAAAAAAGACAAACTCTTCTACATACAAGTGACCTACTGTTTCCTCATCAATTCAAAAATAAGAATTAGTTACAGAATATTAAATACTTCATTTAGTTCTGTTTATATAGTCGAAGAAAACAAAAAATGTTTTATTATGGTTCATTTCTTAAATCAAAAAAGTTTTCATGATCTTAGCACATTTAATTCTGTGATAAATTAGTATAATGCGATAGAAATTTATCTGAATATACACTGGGAGGCCAACCTTCTTATAGAATTAATTGATTAGCTTTAAAATGTCTTCCTATACTAAAGAATATTTTAAATTCATAGGACGACATTCTAGATATTCTAAATCCATTATTGCAGCACACATAGATTATATAAAAGGAATAAGAAAAATCGAAATAAACTTTATTACAAATATTATAATGGTGGAATTTGATGCCACTTTAATACCTAAGCAACATATTCGAAAGAGACTCTTAGATTCGGAATGTAGATGCCTTAATATCGGATCCAAATTATGAGTTTGACAAGTGATACAACAGAGAGGTTGTGTTAGTGAAATATATTTGCGAATTCTGTTACAGGGTACGTATTGGTTCAATAGAACAATAAAAAAAGGATTTTGCCGATAAATTTTGACTGAATAGATCCTAATTGAAAACTTGAATTTCATGACAACAAGTGATGTTGACCAGTCCTTTTTCTTAAAGGTGGATAATATTTTATACTATAATAAACATGCAGTAGGAGCATGAAAACAGTTAATCTAATTTCGCTTATTAGCACATTAACAATAGTGTCTTCTATCGTGGGAGTATCAAGTAGTTTAAGCTTGGTAAATGCACAGACTCCTACTAGTTCAGATCTTCCTGCAACCATTGGCAATGAATCAACTTCTGATTTGGGTCTAACAAATAATTCGGTACCTGTTGAAAATACAACTACTGTCACTCCAGTATCACCACCTATGTAATAATAATGGCGATTATACCCAGTCAGTTAGTGAAATAACTGAATTATTAGTAAACAAAGTAGTTATTGTTATTACCTCAGAAAAAAAAGAATGTTAAAGTTGTTATGCGATAATAGGACCACAAACTGCTTTCCAAAATTTAATGTATTGTATCATAACTGAGATAATAATCTTAAATCTGGAAAATCTGTCATCATTCAAGGATTCTCGCATTGACCTGATAGGTATTCTTTTTAACTTAAACAAAAATGAGAGGTTTGTCGGCTGAAAACTTGTTTCGTCGTAATTTTTAGTGATAGAATATCATGAAATTATTTGACAGGATACAGTCCACATAACATAATTTGGAAAAAATCTGACAGGATACAGTCCACATAACATAATTTGGAAAAAATCTGACAGTAATATGCGTCTAAACTATGATATTGTTAATTTCGATTATACAATTTGACTACAATGAGTAACATAACAAAAACTCACAAAGTTGGACTTTTTGCAATGTTTATTGCAGCAGCATTAATTGGTTCAGTAATAGCCTTTGACGATAACATGGCATATGCAGGCGGAAAACACAAGAAATCTAATGACGCAGAACAAGCAATTGAACAAGACCAAGAGAATGAACAAAATACACAATGTGTTTCTGGTGTATTTACAATAGCAGGATGTAACAACGTAGGATTCATGTTCCAAAACAATGAAGGCAACTTAGCATTAGGTCAAAGATAAACCTACATTTTTTGTGATTATTGTAAACACAATTAAAAAAATATTAATTTAAAACCTACAAATTTTATTTATCTGTAAAATGTTATTAGGATAAGGTTAAATAAAACGATAAAAATTTTTGACCAAATTATTAACTATCTCTCTACATGAGTCTAGATTACTTGGTTCGTTCAAGTTCCACATATATCTTTGAAGATATGGCATACGGAATAACCTGTTTAACTTTACTTTCGATATCATCAATTACTAATTCGATCGCATCCGTATCCAAATCATCTACCAAACTTACCTCTAGTGCTATAAGGACATCCTCAGGTGCAAAATGCATAGTTCGAACAGAAATTATTTTGTTTACCTGAGGAATTTTCGAAACTACATTATAGATAGCCTTGTAATCTCTTCTAGACATTGATTCTCCTATAAGTAAATCTTTATTTTCTCTAGCCAAAAAGAATGCAAAAGCCATCAATACTACCCCAATTAAGAGAGAGCCTATTGCATCATAGGCTGTATTTCCAGTTATATCTGAAAGATAGACGGCTGTACCTGCAATGATTATACCTAAGAGAGCTGCAGTATCTTCCACTATAACAGTCAAGACAGATGTATCCTTGCTTTCTTTGAATTCTGTGACAAATGTGGAAAAATTCAATTTTTCGTCTCTATCTTCAATTCCTTTCTTGAATATTCCAAATGCTATTCTAAGTGCATTTGCTTCAAAAACAAATGATATTGCCAAGATTACATATGTTATCGATAAATTTTCTAACTGATGCGTTTCGACTCCAAATAACGAACTAAATCCTTGTTCTAACGACATTACTCCAGATATACCAAAGATGAGTGTGGCAACAATAAAGGACCAGAAAAACTGCTCTTTTCCATGTCCGAATGGATGTTTCTCAGAAACTTGCTTTTTACTAGTTTTTATTCCTATCAATAACAATACTTGATTAAAGGTGTCAGAGAATGAATGATAAGTCTCAGCCCACATCGAAGTGCTACCTGTTAGAATGGCAGCCACAAGCTTGGATATTGCAATACCTAAGTTTCCAAATAAAGCAGCGTATACTGCTCTTTTCGAACTTGCACCTACCATTAATTTTTACAACATACCTTGATTCAAAATTAAATATATACTAATTAATTATTTCTTTTTTCTTTAATACATTCAAGTCTTATTATCTAAACTCGTATGAAATTTCATATTCGTTCCACCGAAAGTGCGTTGATAGTATCTACAAGAAACCAAAATCATCATTATCTATTATAAACCCATAACTGCCTGACATGTAAACAAATCCCATCTCCTCCATTGTATTCACGAGTGTGTAAATAATAATATTATCAAGAGAACCAAGGTTTTGTTTGGTCACGTGTGATAATACCTTCTTATACAATTGAGTTGCTGAAACCCGTATAGAACTAGTTTCGGTTTTAAGAAACTAGGGTTTAGTACACAAATAATGTAGAAGGTCATAAACTATTCTTATTAATAATGAAACTGTTTCATAAACAATGACAAAAAAATTCTATTTGATGGTAATATCATCCTTGTTTCTGCTAATTGGAATTTCTGTGATAACTTTCATTTTTGCTCCTATCACAAACACATTATCCATAAGTCAGGAAAACAAAGATAACAATATCTTATTTGCGAACAATATAAACAACCTCCAATT
>JBBRRF010000154.1:0-4867 GCA_038200885.1 Candidatus Nitrosocosmicus sp. | reverse complement strand
TCGATCTTTGGCACATTCAATAATTTCCGAGTCAGATAGATAGTTATCAATGCTAAATGCTCTATCAAAACATGCAGAGATTTCCTTTGAATGTTTGTTTTTGCCATCCAGAGACTCACCTAATTCGCTATTAGTTGGATTAGTATAGATATTTTTGTTGATTGATGTATGGAATGACTGGAATGAATAAGGGTTGGATACTGGTTGATTCATATTTTGCTGTTGTAACTCCGAGAAGGTTGAAGGTTTGTCTTGAGGTGGAGACTTGAGGAAGGTTGAAGGGTTGGATACTGGTTGATTCATATTTTGCTGTTGTAACTCCGAGAAGGTTGAAGGGTTGTCTTGAGGTGGAGACTTGAGGAAGGTTGAAGGGTTGTCTTGAGGTGGAGACTGGAAGGTATCCATATAATTGCCATTAGCTGTATTTGATGAATCAGAAGTAAAAGTGGGAGTACGGACGTCACCGTCAACAGTATTTTTGCTCTGAAATTCATGATAGAATGGATTATTCTTACTTAAATTGTATGGATTGTCATTAGAGGAGGATACAGAGGTTGTACTATCAGGGGCTTTGTCTGAAGAAGATACAGAGGTTGTACTATCAGGGGCTTTGTCTGAAGAAGATACAGAGGTTGTACTATCAGGGGCTTTGTCTGAAGATGTTGAATTTATTTTATTCAAGTTGTCAGTACAATCAGAATTTATACCAATAAGCGCACTAGTCATCATGCTCGTAATACAGTCAGTAGTTTGGGCGATCAATGAATTATCAGGAACCAAACTTATTTGACCGTACGAAGGAGTAAATTTTGCATATATGGTTGAAAACGATATCAATAAAAACACCATTAGAATGGGACTGATTTTATTTGCTATGTGCACGAAAAAATAAAACAATCATACTTTATAATGAGCACTTTAGAATGCTAGTATTAACTTAACAATATATCTATTATACATAAATAAAATAGATTTTTTTTACAAATTAAAAGGATGATTTAGTATGTTTATGATGTGATCTTAGTCTGTTATATGTTTGTTTTATGTGTAAAGTGTTAGGTGATACCTCGATAGAATAAATTTTGTACTATAATTAAAAACAAAATTGTAGTTTTTTGGTTAAATTGACCCATATTATATATATAGATAATCTATAATAAAATAGTTGTTTTTGCCTAATTTTGAAGAGTTAGTAATAGGCACTGTTATCGCATCTATTATCGCTTTTCTAATAAATCTAATTTTAATGCCAAGTTTTATTAAATTTCTAAAACTCAAAGGAAGGGTTGTAAATGATAATCACAAACCAAATAAACCCAAGGTTCCTAGACCTGGGGGGCCGACATTATTATTAAGCATTGTCATTGGGGAACTAATTTTATATTTTATTACCGGGAATCTCGAGATAGTAAGCATTTTACTTACTACGACTATTGCCTTCATAATAGGAATTATTGACGATTTTAGAATAATGCCGGGATGGTTTAAACCAGGAACATTGATTTTAGCCTCAATACCTCTGATTATTTTTCACATATATGATAACGAATTAAACGTGATTTTTGGGAGTGTGTTTATCCCAATCCTATATATCCCATTAATATTAATATCAATACCACTATCAGGAAATACAGTAAACTCGATAGACGTATTCAACGGAGTAGCGACAGGATTCATGATTATAACGATGTTTCCAATAATAATAAGTACATTTTTGTTTGGAGATCTGGAAATTCTTATGATCGAGATACCATTTTTAGCGGCTTTATTAGGATTTTATATGTTTCATAAATATCCCAGTAAGATATTTCCAGGAGATTCAGGTACGCTATTGATGGGAGCAATGTATGGAGCATTAGCAATAGCGTCTAAATCAGAAATAATTGCAATCATAGCATTATTACCAGCAATAATGAACTCATTTTTGTTCTTGAGTAGTGTAAGAAAGATTGTTGAACACAGAGAATTGAAATCTAGACCAACCATACTAAATGAAGATTATACACTACAGGCTTCAAAAGATAAGAACGCGCCCATCACCCTAGTTAGATTAATTTTGTTAGATGGAAAACTTTCTGAAAGAGAAATAGTCATGAAAGTTTATAAATTGGCTACCTTTTCGTCATCACTTGCACTAATAACAATATTATTGCAATTTATTATATCCAGTGGATAGAGTAGGAGGAGTAGGAGGAGAAATGAATTTTCTAGATCTCAAATTCTTTATCTTGTTTATGTGGGTGCTGGTCATGACAGCATGTATTTTTATTATTTTTGTTATAGCCCCAATCAGTAAATTTCAAATAGATCAAAATGATTCTCTATCTTTTATAAAGACTTCATTTATTCAGGCAACATTAGCAGTTATTATAGTTGGAATTTTAATAATTGTACTGAATAAATTTAAGAAAATATATTTGTTAAAAAAACTTTCGGGTAAAAATAAAAGTTAATCTATTTCTGCGGTATAAACCTGGATTAAGTTAGAAAATCCCTTTTTCTCTACAAAATTCCAAATCTTTCCACAAATTGAACATGTTATTATATTGTCTTTAGATGAGTACTCTAAGCTATAATGGCTACAACGAATTTGATATTCGTATTTGAGGGACTCTAATTCTTTAATCGTATCTATATGCCTGACAGAATTTTCTGTCAATATTATTACTTAGAATCAACATAATATAATCTATTAATCATGAAAATTAATATAGTTTTAAAAAAATATGTGACCTATAGTCGAATTCATATAGATATAGCAATAGTATTGAATAACAATTTAATAACCATTATTATTAAGAATCTATATTGAATAAATTGAATTCGGACATTAGAAAAATTCAATTTACAGGTAGATCCACATACATTTTATCATTACCCAAAAAATGGATTGAAGAAATGAATCTTAAAGCAGGTGACCATGTTTCTATCTCGAGAGGTTCAAACAATTCGCTATGTATTACTCCAGAGCAGGAGAAGAGATTACAAGACTCGACAAACGAAGTTAGCACTCAGGTATTGATTGATGAAGGTCCCAACACCCTAAAGAGAAAGATTGTTTCAATGTATTTGTCAGGATATAACCTGATAAATCTAAAAGCGAAATCTGCAAGGATTCAACCCATACAAAGAGAGGCGGTTAGAGAAGTGGTAAGAAGAAGTTTGATAGGAACAGAAATTATTGCAGATTCCTCCGATATAATTACCATCCAAGTTTTATTAACACTACCGGAATTATCAGTTAACACGGCTGTACGAAGGATGTTTTTGATTGCTTCATCAATGCATAGAGACGCCTTGGTGGCGTTAAAAGAAAAAAATTATGATATAGCGATGGGAGTAATCAGATCGGATGACGAAGTGGATAGATTTAGTCTCTACATATTAAGAAATCTAGTCATGGCTACTAATAATGAAAGGGTATTACAGGAAATAGGGTTAAAAAATGCCTCCGATTGTCTTAGCTATAGAGTTACTGTAAAAAGTATCGAAAGAGTTGCCGACCATGCATCGAGAATTGCTTCAAAATCGATGGAAATTCAAAGTTTAATCCCTTCATTGATAACCGAAAAATTAGAAAAATTGAGTAATTCTGCATTAGAGGTTTTGACATCTGCAGTTGAGGCCTTCTTAAGAAGAGACTATAATTTGGCTGATAAAATTGCAGATAAATCAGATAACGTTCTTTGTATTGAAAGAGAGATCATGTTGTTCCTGGATTCGTTAGAAAATAAGGATATCGATAGTCACAATATCAATGCAGGAGTTAAATTAATACTTGAAGATATACGCAGAACTGTAGAACATGCAAGTGATATCGCAGAATCAGCAATGAATCAAACTGTAGGGGAGATAATTAAAGTAGAGAAAAAGGTAGAGAAATGAAATTAGATATCGTTTTTTAGTAAAATTTGATTTATTTTAAAACAGAGACCACAGTGTATATTGCAATTATCATGAATACAAATGGAGCTATGCGAATTACATACAAAACACCAAACCTGTTTATTCATGTAGTTAAGAAAATAACAATTATTATAAATATTATGAATAAATAATAATATTAATTAGATAATAGATTGGAATCAAAATGCTATTAAAATATTAAAAATATTAAATGGCAGATTCGCCCCTGACCTTTGTTCTTATACTTATTGCCTCCTGCACATCTGATATGAAAATTTTACCACCTATTTTATTATCCAGTGTATCCAATAAGGCATTGATTAGTTTATCTACCACATCATCTCTCACAACTATTTCAATTTTTGTTCTAGGAATAAATTCCGGAGTGTATTGCATAGTACCTCTCCCAATTGAAACAGGCTGAGCTTTACCTTTTCCCTTTCCTTCAACTCGATAGTAGCTCATTCCTCCGATATCATTATCCTTTAAAACGGCACCAACAGTTTGTAGTTCTCTGTCTGGAATTATTATTTCAATCTTTTTCACTATTATTGATCAACCATCCTATTTTTTATATAACATATTTAAAACATCAATGTGTTCACTGCATTGCAGTGAAATAGTATCATAAAATAATTGATTAAAATAATATTTATAAAATCTATTAACTATATTATCTGCATATTGCTATATATAAATTTTAAAAGTATATGGTAAAATAGTAAAGTAAAGTAGATCGAATGTTCTGATCGAAAGACATGATCGAATGGACAGCTTTTAATAAATACTTGATCAACAATGTTCTATTTGATAATAATGAAATATAGAAGTAGAACAGAAATAACTGTCTTAATACTAGAAGCAGGAAACGGTGGGGCTACAAAGACAAAAATCATGTACAAATCATTCCTTTCATACGCACAGTTAAAAGAATACTTTACAATGCTAATTGAGAATGCTT
>JBBRRF010000153.1:0-4902 GCA_038200885.1 Candidatus Nitrosocosmicus sp. | reverse complement strand
TGGAGTTAGAATCTGAATTTATCATGGTGGAGTTAGAATCTGAATTTATCATGGTGGAGTTAGAATCTGAATTTATCATGGTGGAGTTAGAATCTGAATTTATCATGGTGGAGTTAGAATCTGAATTAGCAATAACATTCGACAGGGTCAATGAAAATAGAGAGAGGATCAAGAGAAAGCTGATCGAAAAGAGTGCAAAGAAATTATATCTATCGAATTTGGTGTAGTTTTTTATTGTCATACTATCTATGCAGTTCATAAATAGATAAATTTTGTACTGACTATATTATACTCTCATAGTCTAAAATTCTAAAAGTATAAGAATAATAGAAATCATTTAAGAGATTGTGAAAAATTATTTTGAAGGATATTATTGCAGAGACGACCTTCATTTACAAGTAATTAATAAAGACAGTAACCGAAAAATTCTAAATGCTCTGAGGGAGGCGTATCCTGTAGGTCTATCAGTCGAGGAATTAAGCGAAGTTACTAAATTACCAATAAAGACGGTGTACGCTCAGAAGGCCGAACTCTATAGAGAGTATTACATAAATCACGTTGAGGAAGAAAAGAAAAGCCAAAGAGGTAGACCATCTAAAAGACAAGATCCTTTCATTTTTCGTAAAAGGGCTCGACTAGTAATTGAGGAGTTATTTGGAGTACACGATATCTATGAGGGAAATAAACCAGTTCCACTGCCTCCTGGGCATACCATATATTCTGATGGATTTGCAGAAACGTTAAGTAAGCTGACCCTAAAGGAGGAGAAGAATGAATTATTCATTACTCTCTTAGATTATGCGAGAAAAGTATTATCTAGAGCTTATAATAACGAGGAGATTAAAGAGAAGTGGGCTCCTAGCAATGATGGAAATTACTGCTGTACCCAATGTGGTTTGAACCATGAAGCGCGTGATTTTTTTCGGGCAATATTTCTGAACTTGATTGATGAATTTGAACAGAGTAAGCATTTCATGGATTTTCTCAAGAACCAAAACATGGTAGCTCAACATTCCTATGAAAAAATTCGAACAGCAGTAGACTAAAAATAAATATATAGAATTAGTAAAAAATTAGTCAAATTCACTTGATTTCTTCTATCACTGAAGATTTCAATCCTAAAATAGTTCGATTAAAACTGGATTTCCTTATAAAATTAATACTATGGAGTTATGTCATATCTGAGTTTTGTATAGGATTGAGGTTTTTTATATAATACAAATGCTATAGACTCAGACTTTTTGGGAGAATTAGATATTTAAGAGTTGAGATTTTTATATAAAATATGACGAAAACAAAAAAAATTTTGAAATTTTAGTATAATTATTTTTTAAGAGTTGCATAGACTTTTGTTTGACATTGAAAAATGTGTTATATGGATAGTATCGATTCGATTATGCGATTAATATTTCAATCCTAAAATAGTTCGATTAAAACGTTATCAAGTAATATAAGGCTCTGCTAACAGCTGTGTAAATGATAAGATGTATCCATTTGCAAACTGATTGTGCTTGTTTAGGTATGACACCACAACACATTTAGCTTACCATCTACAGGATTGTCATTGTTATAAGGGATACCTTCCTCAGATTGCTTTCAGATGATGAAAGAAATGTTTTGTATGATAGGATAGAAGATGAAGAGGATAACAAGGAATCAAGTTACCGTGCCAAAATAATCCTGCTTAAAAATGAAGGCTATACGGTTCCAGAAATAAGAAGAGCAACCAACAATCATGACATTAACATAAGAAAGTGGATACATCGATTCAATGAACATGGTGTTGATGGAATCATGTCCAAACTACAACTACACAGACATAAACCGGTCAAAATATCTAATGATTGAGAAAAAGATTGTAGAAATAGCATCCAAGAATCCAAGAGACTACTATGGACCAGCCTTTTCAACATGGTCACTACATGTTCTTGCAGGATATATCCAAGGAACTAAACCTTATAGACTCGGTAAGTCACACCGCGATTAGAAACATACTTCTCAAGCATGAATCAGAACAAGCACAACTAGTTTACAGATGAATATATCTCGTCATTTACACAGCTGTTAACTGATAGGGATCCGAATCTATCCATTCTTGCGATGGAAATGGATATGGGTACTGAGCAGGTGACGATGATGAACTTAAAGTACCACTTTTTTGCGAAAAATAACTTGCTTTCGTATCACCTGATACATTCTGTAAAATAACTATTGCCAAATACAAAAAATTATATAAAAAAAATTAACGTTCAGCCGGTGTAGCAAAATTCAAAAACTTAGGGACAACTTTGTATGCAGGCTTGTCCAAGAGGACATGGGGGCATTTCGCAATCTATTGGACTGTCTTGATTGTCATCCGTAACAATATTTGAGGAGTTCACTGCGGTTTCATTTTGAGCCGGTCCAACTTCAAGCATCTGCTTCATGTCGAATGGCATTAGTTGGTCTTTGGCACTAACGATAGTTGCTGAGACAGAATGAATGTTGTTTTGGAAGTAATATGTAAAAAAAGTTGACAAAACTAGGATGCCGAATATTGATAGAGTTGATATTTTGTTCAATAATGAATGTACTGTCAAATAGTATAAAAAATTTTGATCCTTGATTACCATTATATACTAAGTTGAACTTTTTTCAATGGTGCAACTTGTATGAATATAATCAAAACAGAAACACCGTTTTTAGTAGAAGCCAAATCGACTGGTTGTAATGATAGAAAAAACAGAAATATTACTTACCACTTTATAGAATCCGTTCATACATTATGCTCGGATAAGGAAGAACTGTTACAAGCACAGCTTAAGGCCTGTCAAAGACTATTAAAACTAAAATATGAAGAGGAGGATGAGATAGATCTTATCGAAAATGAGATAATAAAACTAGGTCAAATTTTGAATATGATTCGGAAGCATAGCTGAAAACAAGCGTCATGATAGATAAACATGATAGATATAGATATTTGGAGTTTAATAGAGGTTTGGTCTGTAAATATCCCTTTAACATTACTTAGATCCAGTTGTATTTTGGGACAATGGTACTGATCTTTAAAAAAGTGGAAACTAGCAAAAACATTTGGTTTGACACCGAGATTCCTAGAAACACTTTTTTTATATTTTCATAAAGTCCATGGTTTTAGGTTCTTTAAGAGATCATCCGGAATTGATTCATTCCATGTCTTTAAAAATTCCATGTCCTTTTTTTTATCCCTAAGCTCATCTGGCAGGATTATTGGAATTTCTTCGGTAATGGGATAAAATCTAAGGCATGCCCTGCACAGTAATAACCCCTCCTCAACAATTTCAGACTCTTTGGTCATTTCTGAAAGGGAAGGACTTTTTGTACTTGTCCTAGTTTCTCCCGTCTTTTGATCATCTTTCTGCTGCCTTGTTAAAGTATTTTGACTATCTGGTCCCTCATTATCTGCAATTATATTAAATGTATCTGTGTGTATTTTAGCCTTGAATTGAAATAGTTCAAGACTAGATACTTTGTCAAATGGACATACAAGAATATCTAAAAGTTTCTTATTCATGATTATTCACTATGGGAAACACTGGGATGTGATTATTTAATATTTGTTCACACAAAGTCTACTTTCAACTAGGATGCTAGCAGGATTATATCAAAAGTCTAGAAAGTCAAGGTATTTTACATTAACAGTTATGTAAACACCTGGATACTTTCTTATTGTAAACTGACAGTGTTTGTTTTGCCTGAATATTTTTGTTGTAATCTGTATTATCTCATGACATCTGTTACACTCTATTACCTGGTAAGAGTAAGGAGTGTTGTTACACCATATGCAGTATAAAAGAGATTAAGAAAATATAAGAAGATGGTGTATAAGACGTAAATTAGATGGATGGAAAGTAACTGACATCTGTAAACATGTACACATATCAAGAATGAGTTTTTACAGATACTGGAAGAGGTACAAGAAAGAAGGATTTGATGGACTAAAAGATAGATCTAAAAGACCACATACAATCCATAAGATGGATAAAAAGATAGAACAGAAAATAGTACAGTTAAGAAAGAAATACAATTATTGTCCACACAAAATACAGGGAACTTGCAAACCAACATAACATAAAGGTTGGACATATGGCAGTATATAGAATTTTATGCAAACTGATTAAACAATAACCCTATCACAAAACCCAGAAAGAAAAGAAAATACATACGATTTGAGCGTGATTACAAATGAATTGTGGCAGATTGATCTAAAAGTTATAGAAAATGAAGACAAAGGGTTGATATCTATTTTCGATGATCACAGTAGATATGTATTATCATCTATCAAATGCAAAAAAGGTACATCAGATAAGATTATCTATCTCTTGAAACGAACAATCAGAAAGTATGGAAAACCATTACAGATACTTACAGACCATGGTTCTCAATTCTATAATTCACATTCTACATTGCAATCAGATTTTGATTCTTTCTGCAAGGAACATGACATACAACATATCATGGGCGGTATAGGAAAACAAATCTGATTTTATATCCTTAATTGAGGTTCTCATTTTGTTGGCCAGATTATAATTTTCATTTTCCAGATCATACAGTAATTAGTATGGAATTTTAATATAACTGAAGTTTTTCCTGTGAGTAAATATAAAATGGAAATAAACCAATATGGCGAGTATATCAGTTTATACCATGGGCTAATCAAAATTATTTGATTTTTAGATGACTAGATGGTAAAACCACGACTTTGGCGATAGAGAAATTAGAATTCCATGATAGAATACTAACTGTTGTACTTGCAGACATAGGTGACATTATAGCTTACGGACATGGGTTACACTTTTGCTGTTGTTGTATAAGGAAGTGAATCCATATAGAAATCGAGAAAAAGTTTAACCTAATACATGAAAAAGAAAGAACTGGTGAGAC
>JBBRRF010000152.1:0-4922 GCA_038200885.1 Candidatus Nitrosocosmicus sp. | reverse complement strand
TTTCAGATTATGAAAGAAACATGTTATATGATATGATGGAAGATGATGAAGAATCCAGTTATCGAGCCAAAATA
The DNA here is from genome assembly GCA_038200885.1 of Candidatus Nitrosocosmicus sp. Classification (GTDB taxonomy): domain Archaea; phylum Thermoproteota; class Nitrososphaeria; order Nitrososphaerales; family Nitrososphaeraceae; genus Nitrosocosmicus. The sequence goes on along the minus strand of JBBRRF010000152.1, from coordinate 4,848 downwards.
ATCCTACTCAAGGATGAAGGATACACAGTCCCCCAAATAAGAATGGCAACCAATCATCATGACATCAATATCAGAAAGTGGATACATCGATTCAATGAGAAAGGTATTGAGGGAATCGTGCCCAGAAAACACAAACACAAACCAGTCAAAGTATCAGTCGATATAGAAACAAAAATAGTTGAAATAGCATCCAAGAATCCAAGAGATAGTTATGGACTACCTTTCTCTACATGGTCTTTGAGAGTACTGGCAGGATATGTTTCAAAGGAACTAAACCTTGTAGATTCGATAAGTCATACAGAGATTAGAAACATACTCCTAAAACATGGAATAAAGTATCATCAACGATCAAAGATAACCTTTGGAAGCAGTACGGATCCAGAATACGATTTAAAAAAAAGAGGATTGAAGAACTAAGGTATAGTACACCTGTAGACTCTGTTATCCTTTACGAAGATGAGAAGGGTCCCGTACCAGCAAAAACATATGGAGGCCCATCATGGTCATCCATTCAATCCAAGGTTAGTAAGGCCCAGAAGATCAAGGGATTGTTAAACGTGTTTGGTGTCTATGATTATACAAACGACCAGATGTTGACCCATCCATAGCTACAAACGTAAGACAAGCAGACAGTTTCTGGATTTTATTAGACGAGTTGACAGAAAGTATGGTGACAATGGTGTGAAACAGATATTTCTGATACTGGATAACGCATCGATACACAAGTCAAAGATGGTGAAAGAAACTCTTACCAGATACCATCCAAGGATACACTTAGTATTTCTTCCGACCAGAACGCCTGAACTTAGAGCCTATCCTAAAATTAACTTTCTATAGATGATTATGCAACAAGAGAACTGTACCAATCCAAGATAGTTATCGTCCTTCTTTTCATATCTTGTGAAGAGTTTTCTAAACCTGTTATGCCATGAGTTTGTTCTTTCTACAACCCATCTTTTGGGAGAGTATTTCTTTCGATCTGGTGTGGGTTTTGGCATCTTTTCTTTATCCTCATCCTCCTCTTCTTTTCCTCCTTTTTTCTTGATCGGTATGTGAATTACATAATCTCGCTTGATTAGTTTCTGTTCTTCTTCTGCAGATTTATATCCTTTATCCAAACACAGATGTTGTCTTCTCCTCCTCCTTCTTCCTCTTGATTTGTATTTGGATCTGGATAATGATTTAGGTCTTTTAATAACTATTTTGTCTGCTACCTCTGTTACTAGATTGATGTCATGAGTATTAGCTGGTGATATAGCCACTGATAACGGAATACCACTCTTCTCTGTCAAAATATGTCTTTTTGTGCCCAGTTTGCTCCTGTCTGTAGGATTATGTCCTGTCTTTTCTCCACCTAAGGGTGACTTTATTGATATAGAATCAAGAGATTGCCAGGTCCAGTTGATACCCATCTTATCATCGTATATTTTCAACATTTTAATCCAGGTCCTTTCAAAACATCCAGTTTTTTCCACTCCTGGAATCTACAATGACAGACAGAACCTGAACCATATTCTTTTGGAAGCATTTTCCACTGACATCCTGTTCTTAGTATGTAGAAAATTCCATCAAAGACTTTTCTGTACGGTACAACAGGTCTACCCACAGTTTTGGGTGGCTTTTCTCTAGGCAAGACCTTCTTAACTTCATCCCACAATCTATCTGAAATCCTTCTGATAGTAAGGTGAGAGATGTTATCTTTATGATTTCTTACTTCTTCTTCTTTCTGAACACAGGCCACAGTTTGCAAAGAAAGAAAAGTAGCTATAATCCTATGGAATTTTAGGATAGGCTCTAAGCTCTGCTAGATTTATAGGGGTCAAGTCAACTTTTAGTAATTTATTTTATTAGATGCTAAATACTTTCCAAACGAAAATACGTATTAATAAATTCAAAAAACTAATATCTCATTTCCAAGGATGAAGTATTGACGTCAGACATAAATAAAAATAAAGTCGGGAAAGGAATAGCGTTCTTATATATAGAGTCTATAAGCATGTTATTCTCAGGGTACATTTATTGGCTCATTTTATCAAAGCTAACTTCTCCCGCAATAATTGGGACATCTTCGACAGTAATTTCATTCTCTGCACTATTTACAGCAATTGCAGCAGTTGGTATCTCTAGTGGTATCCAACGTTTTCTAGCTAAAAGCATCGGAAACAATAGCTTAGAAGAAAGTAAAGGTATAATCAACTCTGCATTACTTATTATAAGTATAGGTATTTCAATATTAATTATTTTCGTCACCTTTTTTAATGATTTAATTCAATCATCATTTGGAATAAAAGAGGAATTCCTTATTTTATCAATGGTTATAATGGCGTTGACAGTTATATCAAATTTATTCCGATATTTCATAATTGCTTCATTAAAGACAAGTTCGATAGCAGTAGCTTCAATTTTATCAACGATAATAAAAATAGTAATAACTGTTGTTCTTGTTATTATAGGCTATGAAATTATCGGTATCCTATTAGGATATTTGTCCTATTTCGTTTCCTCCACTATCATCTTATCAATAACCCTTAAGAAAACTATCTATAAACGACATCATTTACACACTAATAACTCCTTTACCAAAACCTTTCAAAATCTATATGAAATTTTTAAATCAAGTATTCCATTTTGGATCCCCAATATCATAAATACAGCAGGTAATCAATTGGGAACAATTTCTATTTTTATCTCAAGCGGAGCAGAGGGTGCAGGCATCTATTTTATATGTTTTTCGATTTTTACCGGAATATCTCTGATAATGTCTGTTTTGTCTACAATTGCATATCCAACAATAGGTTCACTACCAGATGGTAGAAAAAGGGCGGTGTCAAAATTTCTTAATATAACATTGATATTGACGCTGCCTTTGTCTATATCTATCATTGGTTACGCTGGGCAAATATTGCATATAATCGGTGAAGATTATATGAGAGGATCCTTAATATTGCAAATTCTATTTCTTTCTATGTTGCCTGCAGTAATTACGACAGGAGTTAGTATACTTTCTTATGCTTATGGAGATAATCGAAAAGTTCTGTTTATAGGATTTTCTTCGAGCATACCTAAAATACTTTTGTATTTCATCTTAGTTCCGGCAATTGGTTCAATTGGTGCTGCTTTTTCTTTTTTAATTGGTTCTTTAATTGGTTTTGTTACATCTATTTACATTGGCAGAAGAATAGGAGTCAATATAAACTGGAAAAATATTTTTTTAGTTTTAATAATACCCGTTATTTGCATAACATTTTTTAAATTTAGTGAAATAAATTTCATTTTAGGAATATTGGGTACTTTAAGTATATCTTTCATTTCTTTTCTAAAACTAAATATAATGAGTGACGCCGATTTAGAGGAAGTTTTAAAGATATTACCAAAAAAAGTCGGTAATCCTTTATTAAATATCTTACGAAAAATCTAGATATATTTGTTAAACTTTTAAAGATTATAGCTAATGATGAACACGCCTTTTAAAAATTTAGAAGGAAGACTATGCAGACAACTGTTTGAGTGATTCGCAATATTTCATCCAGTCTTTATCCTGAGGACCTCGTTCCATTCTTCTACGGATTGCATATCGTAATAGTATAAAAGGTATTACGATTTGAAAATCCATTCTGAATCCTAAATGTTTTTCAAAGATCAATTTTAATTCTATTATGTCATGGTTATACAATTCTCTTTTTACAATCTCATATAGTGTAATGTGAGAATGAAGAATTGTATTTAGAATTAGAAATATAAAATCGAATATAGGATCACCCGTCTCTCTATAATACTCCCAGTCTATTACAAAAACTTCTTTACTTTCATTTACTAAAATATTCCCATGCCAAAAATCACCATGCTCTGAGCAGTTGTATAAATTTAAATTATGTTTGATCAAATAAGACTGGTACTTATCTATTATATCACAAATGTTGGTATCAGATAGTTCAGGTATCTTTTTTACAATTGATCTCATATCATCCATTTCTTTTGTAACGAAGTCAAAGTCCATTTCGGATTTTTTAGATTCATCTTGAAATCTGATGAGCCAATTAACCGCTGATTTCATTTCTTGATAACATGATGGATTTACCTTTTTAGCTTCAATCCAATCACTAAACCATACCTTTTCAGAATCAATGGGATAATCATTTGGTTTTGTTTTATCATGAAAAAGAATTTTATCAGGGATATGATTTATATCTCTTCTTATATACGCTAGTTTGATTGGAATACCTTTACCATCAAATAATAATACTTTGACCGTTGATCCATCAGATACAGTTATAAAATTCTGCGAAGCTGCCTTACTTGATATGACATCTGTAAGACGCATAATACCATCTTTCTTACTACAATAAAATAGAAACGATGGGGAAAGTAATCTGGTTAAAAACCCGATTACTGAAGTAGGTAACTTTGCAGCAATTGATAATGCTATCCTGGGTAGAAATCTCATTTCCTTAAAATTAGGATGTATTTTCATTAAGAAATTTATAAATCCTTTCACACTTAGGTCATTCTTTATATTTCCTGAAAAATTAGGTTGATTATATGTAGGTAAAGTCCAAAAGGAGTTGATGTTAAAGCCTACTTTTTTTAAAAGTGATTGATAGCCCCATAGACTATAAGTATATGTAAAATAGCCTCTTTCTTCCTCTTTGTTAAGAGTATCAAGAGCTTTGTCTCCATAAATTCCACCAGCGGTGCCAAATTTCTTTACTATGATGTTTGCTAAGAATCTAGGTAAAAGACTAGTATATGCGATTCCACTATGATCCTTTTCTCCTAGTAAAAATGGGAGACCTATTCTATTTTCAATTCCTATGTAAACAGTACCATCTTCACTAACAATCCTTTTTA
>JBBRRF010000151.1:0-4954 GCA_038200885.1 Candidatus Nitrosocosmicus sp. | reverse complement strand
TTTCCTTTACCTTGACGTCCTTTTCCATTCTATAAGATCTTTCAAATGATATTTTGTTGACCAGTATCAAAGATTATACACGGTGAAATTACAGTATCTTAGCTATAAACCTTGTTTTTATACTTACGTTAATTGGTATAGACTATAAAAATTCAAAATTGCTTAAAAGCCAAGTCATGATAGAAGTAGGTTTTTTGAAATAATGTCCCTGCCACAGTGTTCTTATATATCTGAATCTTGTATATGTTCAGTTATGATGTCAAATATTATGAAATGTAAATGCGGTACTAGAGACATTATTAAAGCAAAAAATAATGAGTCAATAGAACATTTCATGCTTAATAAGAGATGCCCAAGATGCGGGAGTGTAGGTGCGTGGAGACAACTATCTCAAGATGAATATATGTGGGAAAAAGCCAAGAGTTAGACAAATTTAGCATTAGTAGCTACATCCACTTTGCCAACGTTATCGAGTTTGTTAATTAGGGAATTCAATTGATAACCAGGAGCTTGATTGGGAAATTAGGTTAATAATAAAAGAACATAGGTTTGAATAATTGTTATTTTTTATATGAGTGAATTTTTCGTATGTGATCCTTTAGTTTATCCATATCGGAGAACTGGTCTCCACAGTTTGAGCAATCATAAGACTGGTTATTAGAATGATACAAAAGCTGATGATGCATTGCATCTTCGATTTTTCGAAATCTCCTTCTACAGGTATCACACCTGTGCTTCTTAAACAATGACAAAAAATCCATAAGTTATCTTAAAGCTAACTAACTAATTATATAACAATTATTTTACCTGCGATATTAGATATATTTTGTTTCTACTGCGATATTTACCTTCATCAGCAGAAAGACAGGCTGAAATGATGACGGTTTTTTTTGAAAGAGCAATCTGGTTCTGCCAGAATTCTATCTTTAGTAAGTTCAAGGACGATAAATCTATAAATAAATTGAGAAAAATAATATGTCTTAAAAATACAAATTTGTTATGTCTAGTTGATATTACTAAAAGTTAAATCAGTTTTTGTCCAAAGACAAAATGATTTGCTCAAGGGCCTGACTTGAGTTTAACATTCCATTCTTCTTGGCATATTCTTCTAATAATTTTATTTGTCCGGGTGTAAAACATATTGGCATAGAACGTCTTTCATTATTCATATATTTTTAAGATAATTGACCTGATATTAAAATTTTATTGCAAAATGCTCAAGCTTTTTCACCAACATTACCATCGTTTTCCTGTAGAATTAGATAACAATATTCTACCTTTTAAGGATATTAATTATTAAAGACTCCCCTACTTGAGGTTTTCCATACGTCTCGTAATTTCGCTTAGGCATCGTGATTATAATGCTTGTTTGGGGGTAAGATTGAATCAAGGTCTGCGGTTGTGCTCTTAACATGGCCTCCATTATGGGTTGTAGTTGCTCCTTCATCTCCTTATCAGGGATTGCTCTGTTTATGGCTTCTAGCATCATCTGTTGTTGTGAAACCGGCTCAAGTTCGATATCCTCCACTAATGTGAGAGTAACAGAAACACCATTATCACTCATATTTTTAATTTTATAAACATTCTCATGAATTTCCATTTATGATTAGTAAATATCCTTTTTATTTAATCTTAATCATCAGGTACTATCGAACTAGATAATTAGATAAAACAAGAGGATAGAGTCCACCATTATTTAATGAGGAGGTGCTTGACAAAACTCTACAAGCACGCCATTAAGAGATTTAGGATGGATGAAAGTAATTTTGCGTCCATATGACCCGGTTCTCAATTCCCCCAAAAATCGCATGCCATTCTCTTTAGCATGATTAACATCATTTTCTATTTCATCTGCAGTGATCGCTATATGGTGAATGCCTTCGCCTCTCTCCTTTAAGAATTTACTGATCGGGCTAGTATCTTCTAAAGGTTCAATCAATTCTAGTCGAGTGTCCTCCAAATTCAACATTACTACTTTTACCTTCTCATTTGGGACTTCTTCTACATCAATATTGTCAATTTTCAAGATTTTTTTGTAATTCTCGAGAGCTCCATCTGCATCATTCACAGCTATCGCTATGTGATCCACACGCATAATAGGAATTAATAAAAAAAGTGGTATATATAATAAGCAATAAATTTTATCAATTGATCCATCAGAAGAGGGTAATCTCTTGATAATGCGATTTAGAATCTATAGATCATGGCTTTTATCCAATCAGGATAATTTGCTTTATTTGATGGATTTTACTTTGAAGATTCCAATTCAAAGAATATGCTTGATAAATTGCATTTTACTAATGATAGTGTGAATTAAGAAAAAGTGGATCCAAGTTATTTTCAATGAAATATCCAAATGTGTCGAGCATAGACAGGTTGTTTTCTGAACAATAACAATGGCAATAATTATTATTTTTTCAGTCATCATATTGTAGAAACCAATGGATTTGAAAGCAAAAATCTAATCTGGATTTTTTTTGACCTGGTGCTAGTTTTTCGCTCTATTCAAGACAATTAAGCAGTCTGATGGCATTACAGGTAAGATGAAGATTTTATTGATATTTAGGATAGTGAAAAAATCTAGATTTTGATATGGGAAATGAGGAGAGGTTATTCCTAATAGCCAATTAGTGAGCCGCATTGTATGTTTTGATAAAAAACAAATTTATCTAATAATCAACAGAAACTAGTTATATGAACAGAGGAGCGATTCATTTCCTGGTATTTACGCTATTTGCTTCAATTCTATTGACTTTGTCTGTAGCCCAAACTAGTCAATCCACGGGTAACGTCTCAAAGCCTTTTCTGGCAAATTCAACGATTCTTCCAGGATACATTAACTGTTTGATAACTTATACAACGAATCAGTGTAGTGAATGTCCACCTAACTGTATTACATACGATACTGGTAATTTTATCATAGATAACAAGGATTTGGCTTCCAATGTGGATAAAGTATTTGAAAAATCCTTAAGACAAATATCAATTATTAAATCCGCAGATATAAATACCAATCACACAAAGACAGCAATTATTTATTTGCAAAGTCTTTTGCTAAAAAACAATATCAAACCCTCCGAACTAACTCTAATTTCCGACATTTTTAATAAGATTAATCAGACAAATTCGACTACAACACTAGGAAAAACCCTTCATGACAAAATTAAAGAATTAGAAATGAAAAAGGATTCTAGCCCAATAGCTATTTCCATTGTAAATATTACTTCAAAGAGTGTCGATTTATTAGTAAATTCAGATAGTATTATTCACAGAATTCAAGGATATCCAGACCTTCCATATGACCTCAATGAGCAAAAGGAATGGATTAACGATATCCTCTCTGGTACTATTGTAGGATGTGAGATCTCTGGTGTGTTGGGGTGCTTAATGGCATCTATAATAACTTCAGGAATAGTGTAGGCAGGATCAATTCATACATATGTAGACAAGGGTATTGAAACGTAAATGATTTTTTTTGGTTTGATCTTTAATATTACTCTTCTTTCCTCTGGTTTACTTATCGGATATTTATCTAAGTTCAAATATTTTTTTGACAGTTTATTGAAATGATGGTTCGCCCCGTTGGTGGTCTTATCGATCACGTTCCCTATAATGGATGCAGTTTCATATGGGTTTGCCATGCTAAATATAGACAAGCCAACTTTATCATTAATAATGGTATTTTTTTCCTTCGACCTTCCCAGGGCCGTGTTTACTAACAGGTCATGATTCTCATCATAATCAATCCAAATTGGAGTTACTTGAGGATAACCGTTAGGCATTATAGTGGCAAGAGATGCGAAATTCCTTCCATTTAAGAGGTTTAATACTTGATGACTAAACACAATTTTCTTTATCATAAATAAAAATATAACTTTTGCAATTAACAAAGTTTGTACACAATATACTATTTTCAGTAAAGATTAAAAAACTGCAGAATCGATGAGACCAGACATGGTCAACAAGATATTTTTTGGTTTACAAAAAAACTTAATATTTCTGATATACATATTAAAAAATAATTGGGGATTATTGTAACTCTAATTCTGATAGCAATAATAGGGCTTGTAATTTTGGGGATAGGATGGACAAATTTTTTTTCTGCTATGATGAAAGGTGCAGACAAAGTAACAGAAATCTCAGTGGTTAGAAATATAACTGATACTGCCCATGTCGAGTTGAAAAAAATCCTGAATAACGTTTCAAACGATGTGGTAAACAATATTAGAAATTAGAATTTACGGGTAAACGTTCACATTGAAACGGAAAACCTTTATTATCAAACCTGTAAACTAATGTATTTTTTTATAATATATCTAAAAAAATTAGTTAATGGCTATGGCCACATCCACAACCTGAATGGCCACCACCGCTGTTATTCTGCTGCTGTTGCTCTGCACAAGCAGGGCATTTAGATTGTTGAGTTTCTGACATGAACATAGTTCCACATGAAGCACATTTCATTTTTTGAATTCCTTCCATAACAAAATTCGGTTTTCAAACCAATTAATAGTTATCTATGACGAATCAAGCCTGGAAGCAAAAAAAATTAGGTTCAAAAAAAATTATTTCGGTATTTGAGTAGGATATTGATTATGGGTATATCTACGTCTAAATCCAAAAGGCTTAAACGGTTTTCCATTTCCGTGATAGAATTTTGAGAAAAATTCCACATATAGCAACCTAGCACCCTGGATGCCTGGTTCAAATACAGCTAAAATAATATTGAACAAGTGTCCTACTACCAGTATTACAAGTCCCATTATCAAAAAATGTATCCCATTATCAGAGACCCTGATGAATACATGATCGATCACATCAGCCAAGATAATCGAAGCCATCATTATGCCAATAAGCCTAGTAAAAGAAAGTATATGGCTTATTATTGATGGCAGTTCCATCATGGCTCGGGTTCCTTCGCCATAAAACATTAGCCCAATACCCCCAAATATCA
>JBBRRF010000150.1:0-4966 GCA_038200885.1 Candidatus Nitrosocosmicus sp. | reverse complement strand
TATTTCTCCGGTGTGACGATGTTTGGCAGGTTTATAAGGCCGAATAACACCATAACGCATGGCATGATGTGTGGCAGAATTCGCCTGCCCGCCTGCACCTGATGAACCTATCTTACTATCTACTACAAGATGGTCGGTATCTATCACATCGTTCTCAATTAATGGTTTTAATGCCAGAAGGGAGGTAACGGCCATACATCCAGGACAAGAAACTAGCTTTGCATTTTTTATTTGTTCGCGATGAAATTCGGGAACTCCATAAACAGAATTTGACAACATTTCAGGATAAGGATGTTCCCATCCATACCATTTAACATAATCCTCTGGATTTTTCAATCTAAAATCGGCAGAAAGATCAATTATTTTGATACCCCTCTTAAAAAGTTCATTAACGATTTTATTAGATTTACCATGAGGAACAGAAACAAAAACTACGTCACATGTATCAGTCAATTTGTCAAGATTAAGATCTGAAAATGTTAAATTAATGAAACTTTTTAGACTTGGGTGAATCCTATGAACATATTCACCCACCCTTTGTCTTGATGTAACCATCGATACATCCACCTTGGGATGAGTTACTAGCAGCCGCAGCAACTCTCCACCCACAAAACCGGAAGCGCCTATAACTCCAATTTTCATTTAGAATTCCTCAATGTATATTCATTTACCTCTCTTTCAAATAAAAAGTATTTATCGACAATGAATTTCATAAATAATAAATCGTTCAATAATCCTCATTTAAATTTTTTGTCGATTATAGTTTTTTCTATTTCCTGTCACAATCTTTTACATATTCAATTATCATATCGGCAATATTAATTCCAGTAGCGAGACTGGCTCCCCTAAACTCTACCGTATTATTTATTTCGTGTACTACTAGTCCTCGTTTTTGATCCTCCATCATGTCTATACCTAGAACGCCTGTCCCTACCGCTTTTGCGGCCTTTAGAGCTAACTCCTCTAACTCGGAAGTGACTTCAATTAATTCAGCCTTACCACCTTTAGCTACGTTTGTCCGCCATTCATCATCGGATGAATATCTATACACCGCTGCTATCAATTTTTCACCTACTACTATACAACGAATATCTCTTGGTGGCCTATGAATTAGTTCCTGAAAATAAAAAATACTCGAGAATGGACTAGTACTTTCTTGCCTCATCTCTACAATTATCTTGCCTATTTCTTTATTCCGCACAGGAAATACGCCTCGTCCCCAAGACCCAATCACTGGTTTGAATACTAATGGATTCTGTTCCAGGTCTATTGTACTTATAAAGTTAAAGGCAGAATCAGAATTAAATGAGAAGTAAGATTTAGGGGTAGGGATGTCGTTTTTCTTAAGGATCATTGAAGTCAATAATTTGTTTCCACATATCTCTCCGATTCTTGAACTATTAATTACATTATAGCCACATAACTCTAAGCAATAGGTAAGAAATTGTCCCCGAAAGTGGCTTATGCTACGCTGCAGCAATACATCTCCAAATTCAAATTCATTTGAAACCAAATCATCCGTATCAATAATTATATTTCTTGAATCGACCAACCTTACGTCGATTCCTTTTTTAATTGCAGTATTATAGAGAGCCTTTTCTTCGAATCTTAATTTATCAAAAAGGATATCTAATTTTACCATTTTTACTCCTTATTTTCCATAATTTTTGAATTGGCTGCGGTAGATTGTAAGCCCCAAAGTGCGACAAATCCTCTCGCCAATGTTTGGTCGAAATTAGAATTAGACAAATAAGTTACTGTGTCATTATTATATAGCGAAAACATTGATTTTCTCCCTACAACACGATAGGATCCGTTATGCATTTTAACCTTTATTTCGCCGTTTACCCTTTGTTGCGTTTTCTCGATAAAAGCATTCAAGTCAGATAATAGTGGATCTAGCCACAATCCTGAATATGATAACCATGCCCACTGTTCATCGACTAGTAGTTTGAAACGGAGTTCAGAGTTAGTCAACACCAATTTTTCAAGATCTTTGTGCGCTTCTATTAATACCAGTGCAGCAGGTGCTTCATACACTTCACGAGATTTTATACCTACTACTCTATCCTCAATATGGTCAATTATGCCAACTCCATGTGATCCCGCAATATTATTGAGATCAGTAATTAGCTTTTCGAGATCCATTTTTTGATCGTTCATGGAAATAGGTATTCCTTTTTCGAATCCGATCGTTATATATTCAGTAGAGGTATTGTTCTGATGAACGTACTTTAGGGAATCACTAGAAGGTTCATTCTCCAAATTTTCTAGGAGGCCACCCTCAATAGCCCGACCCCATAGGTTTTCATCAATACTATACTTCTTAGCTATTTCGCTTATTTTAATTCCAGTGTTACTGGCATATCTTAATTCCTTATCCCTTGTAAGGTTCATATCTCTAATTGGAGCAATTATATTCAAACTAGGATCCAAAGATCTAATGGTAAGATCGAATCTAACTTGATCGTTACCCTTGCCTGTGCATCCATGGGAAATAGACGAAGCATTATATTTTTTAGCCATATCAACAGCTTTACTAGCAATTAGCGGGCGAGCTAACGCTGTAGCAAGTGGATATTTTTGTTGGTATAGGGCGTTTGCCTTAATTGCTGGGGTAATATAGTTGTGAACAAATTCTTGTTTTGAGTCAATATAAATATGTTCAATAGCGCCTAGTTCTGACGAAATTCTTTTAATTTCGTCAAAATCATCATTTTGACCTACATCAACAGTAAGCGTTATAACATCAAGTTTATGAAGATTCTGTAAATATTTTACACAAACAGATGTATCCAATCCACCAGAAAAAGCCAGAATTACTTTGCTCATTAAACACGGGTCCGTAGTATAATTAATAATTTAATCTTTGTGAAACAAAAAAGATAAAAATGTTTAGAATAAAAGATTTGTCAATCCCTTGAACTAAAGCTATACTCCTATCTCCTTTGCTAGTCTTATAATTTTCTTTCCTTCTTTGGTTAATTTATTGTAAGTTTTGTTTTTTACGTTACTTCGTTCAACCAGTCCTTTATCCTCAGCTTTTATGAGTAATTTATGACCATACCCATAAGCGCCCAATTTCTTTAATAAGTCTCTTGTTGAATACTCCTTATCTCCTATCGTCTTTATCAATTTCACTAAAGCTCTTTCTTCGATCATTATCTTTATTAAATTTGCGTCACGCATGACAGTAAAGTAATATTAAGGATATTTATTGGTTACTTTTTTTGGCAACAAATATCGATATTAATGACAGGATAGTATGATCATTGGAAAAAAATAACAGTAACAAATCAGGAGATCCAACACTTTTTATTAAAGAGAACAAGATTGTAGTTCAAAATCTTACGGTCGTAGACGAATTAGTAAGAAAATGCGGGAAACAAAAATTTTTAAACCTCGCAGAATTCAAGTTTAGTATGAAGATCACTATTTCAGCAATAAAAGCAGACATTGGAGGAATCGGAGGACATACCAGACCGAGTAATAAATTGGTTCAGACTGTTAAAGATTTTGTGCTAAAAAATGGAAAAGGAATTTTGATTGATAGTTATATAGGCTATACTGGCGATGATATCCACATTGTGATGACCCATACACTTGGGACAGACAACAAAGAAATTCACAAACTAGCCTGGGATGCATTTACTGATGGGACAAAAATTGCCAAAGAACAGGGGTTATACGGTGCAGGGCAAGATTTACTTAAAGACTCATTCTCTGGAAATGTAAAAGGGATGGGGCCGGGAGTTGCCGAAATAGAAATGGAAGAAAGGCCTAGCGAAGTATTTTGTGTATTTGCAGCAGACAAGACTGAACCAGGGGCTTATAATTTTCCATTTTGGAGAATGTTTGTCGATGCAAGAAGTAATACAGGACTGATTATTAACGAGGAGCTGGCTGAAGGTGTGATATTCAGGATCATGGATGTAATGTCAGGCAAAATTGCCGATCTTAAATTATGGAACGATAAACCAGAGCTAGAGGCTGCTTTGATGTATCCAGGCAGATACGTGGTACATTCTGTGTTAACACATGAGCGTGAACAGATTGTGTCAAGTTCCACCGATAGACTTCATAATATCGCAGGAACTTATGTGGGAAAGGATGATCCTATCGCAATCGTAAGAACCCAAAAGAATTTTCCCGCCACAGAAGAAGCAGGTAGCGCTTTCAATGATCCTCATATAGTAGCTGGCAACACTAGGGGTAGTCACCACATGCCATTCATGCCTGTTTCATTGAACTCTGCAGCAAGTTTGAATTACTCCATTCCCATAGTTTCGTGCTTGTTATTTAGTATGCATAACGGTAAGCTTACTGGTCCTCATGATGGATTTGGGACAGCTGACTGGGAATATCAACGTAGGTTAGCATCTGAGCGTGCAATGGTATTAAGAGTTCAAGGATTTATCCATCCGGCAACACTTGTACCTGATGAACTAGAGTATAACAAAGGATATGAGGCAAGAATGGCTAAATTGAATGAAAAATTCAAGTAAACCGGCCACAAACGCAATGTCAGAAAGAAAGGGACCACTTATAATCAATTTAAAGAACTATCTAGAGATTTCAGGCGATAAGGCATTGTCCCTTACAAGAGAAGCTGAAAGGGCTAGCGAGCGGACGGATACTGAAATAATCCTTTCACCACCCCAGGTCCTACTAGCATGGGTGGCAAAAAATACAAAATTAAGTGTAATAGCGCAGCATGTAGATGTACAACAACCAGGACCAAGTACGGGTTTTTCAATTCCAGAGATTGTTAAAGATGTAGGCGGAGCTGGTTCATTAATAAACCATAGCGAGCATCCAATAAATCAAGAAATCATAAGAGATTTGATTCCGAGGTTGCGTTCGTTAGGTCTATTAAGCATTGTTTGCGCCAAAAACCTGTCTGAACTAAGGGATTTTAGTTCTATGAGTCCCGATTATGTAGCAATAGAACCCCCAGAATTAATCG
>JBBRRF010000149.1:0-4995 GCA_038200885.1 Candidatus Nitrosocosmicus sp. | reverse complement strand
TGATAATATTATTGTCTAAACTGTATTAAATTCATCATTCAATATCAATCCAGATTATTATTTACATTTTATAAGTCAGTTCTTATATATTTTGATGGTGGGATTTTTACCTGCGACTATTTATTGAACTGCATCTTATACTCCAAAAGAGAGCATACATCATGATTTTCTTCCTTCAGTTTTGGGTATGAAATGGGTTTAAATCTTTTTTACATTTTATTATTGCATACATCTTGTTTCTAGGTTCAAAGTCTAATTTTCTCAGTTTATCGCATTTGTCTAGCCCTTCTTCCATTAGTTTTCCATCTTCTAACTCAAAGATTTTTGCCGTTTAACAAATATGGGCTGATTATTCTCCATAGGTAATACTTTCGTTCATCTTCGATTGGAGTTTGCAATAGCCGTTCAATCCATGATATAGAATCGGTATCGTTTGTAGAAGTCGGCTTTTCCTTAGATTTCAATTTCTCAATCTTCCTCCTTAGGTCGATCTCCTCTTGTACAATCCATATTCTAAAGCCTTTAAGTAGCAGCTGGATCGGAAGTCTTTTGCCATCCCATTTTTGTATGATCTTAACCTTAAATTCTTCTCTGCTTAAGCCTCGATCCAAGCATTTTGAATCATAAGTTCCTAATATTCTAACTAAACTGTTCTTGTACTTTGGATGGTGTTGAGGGTCGGTTTTGTCATTCGTTAAATATTCTTTTGCAAACTTTAGGAGTAATTCTGACCCTGAATAACCATAATACTTACTAAAGCTTGACTGAGATAGACTGGAGAACATTTCTTTGGAAAATACCTCCTCTCTATCTAAAACCATTGCTTCCAGTGGTAGATATACATGGTATCCATTTCCGGTCCACAGTACAGTGGACTGGACTCCTAATTTACTTATCTTATTAATGGTGCGTTTTAGGACCATATCAATTACGATTTTGTAATGCTCAAATGTAGAAAAGTCCAAGTCAGTAATTGGTTATATCTCAAGGATTACTAAAGGACAATCTAAGTTTCTGTTAGTCTTTAAACTTTTTATCTTATAATACATTAATATAGTTTTTCTAAAAGTAATTGTTTTCATTATTTGCTCTATTATGATTCATAAAAACCAAGTCAACCTACTTTCATATTTTTTAAGAGGATTCGATGTAGAAGTTTAATCAATCCAAGAGTGTATGGAACTCGAATAAATTTTCACCATCGATGTTTATCCTCTGTATAGAAAAATATACTGATAAGGAAAATAAATTCAGATCTCGTGGATAGACCTTTTTCATTAATCATTCTGTATGCTCATTTTTTTAATGAAAGATAGTTTACTTCGTGTTGAAGTTGATCTTTAATGTCATTGAGTTTCTCAAATTTATTCAACTAATCTATTGATGTGTAAACGTCAGTATCAAATAACTCGAATCGTTTCATCCTCTCTACGACTCCAATAATAAAGTGCAAAAAGCGTTCATATTTTACGTAAATATTAATAAAATCGACCATGTTTTTTAGAGACAAATATTCATTAAAGTATTATTGCTTCTTCATATCCTGAATCTAATCTCTTTAAAACTCTAAAAATTAGTAAGAGGGGAGAAGATGGAACTTCTCTCGTTTCTATTATTGTGTCAATGAACTGATATCTCCGTCGATTGTATAGGTTATAACAAACGGTTTTCCTTCTATATTGTAGAATGCCAAAGCGTTACCCGCAAATACAAATGAACCTGCACTAACTGGAGAATCGGTAAATTGTTTCATCAAAGATATTGCTACTTTGCCATCGCCAAATGGAGCGTTTAATGGCTCACCTGTTTCAGTTGTATTTACTCCTGAGTTATATGGGTGTAACATTACTACTTCAACGGGTTGACTTGCTGTGAATGAAGCAATACCTGAATATATCTTACCATCGTCTCTTGGTGGAGCAGCTATTACAATCTGATGGACTTCATGACCAGATAATGGATCTTGCATTGATTTGGTTGTATTTTGCACTATAAAAGGCGTAGGTTATTCTGTTTGTTGTGCCAATGTTGGTTCCGAAAATTGTGTAACCAAAGCGATTACACTAAGCAAAGTAATTGTAGTTAATGCAATGAGGATTTTATTCATCGAATTGTTATTAAACACCAATATATATAAATTATTCGCAATGCCCTGTAATTATGATAAAAGTAACTAAATGTATTAGTAACAAAATGGTTATTGATAGATGCTATGTGTAATAATGGTTTTACAAGCCGACTCCTTTATATATTACATGTATTTGAAGAATTATTGGTCATTCGATTGTGACTGGCCTAACCCTTGAGTCGCACCGTTGTCTTCATCATTTGAACTTATGTCGTTGTTACTGCTATCACTATTGCTGTTACCATTGCCGTTATTAAATACGATATTTTCTGCAGACTGAATGTCTGTAACACATACAGCTTCTAACTCATCATCACCGTTAAATTGGGGTGAAAGTCTAAAAGATACTACATCGTCCACATCCGTTCCAGGTTCTATTGTTAAATCGTCGCCACTCAAAGCATCGGTACCGGAGAATGATGTGGGGATTTGTGTTAAATCGGCATTGTCATCATTAATGTCTACTTGTCCTAGGGATTGGAATGTAATAGATTCGACTTTTAAGTCATCTCCACAATTATCAGAATCTTGTCCTAAAGTTACAAAGTGATCATGCCAGACCGGATCATTAGCATCTGTTTGTTCTTCACTATCTTGAACACCTGCGTGAGTGGTGCTAACTACTACTGCATCCAATCCTTCGCTGGTCAATATACCATATCCTAATGCACCGCCGTCACCATTCGTAGGGATGAGACCATGGGTCTCTAGAAATGCACTCATTTCTTCCGAGTCTGCATCTATGGTAGCTTCTCTTATTTTAGAAAGTCGTCATCAGATGATGATGTAGATGCAAAAGCCATAGTTAGTGGTGATACTATTAATATTAGCAATATAGAAATAGAAAAAATGATTTGATTCTTCATTTAGAAATAATATTGTTCACGTTATTTATATTTATTGCATAACAATAGCAATTGTTTTAAACAATGCATAGATTGTCAAAATCTATTATCAATAATAATCTAAATCAAGCTTACCATGGTTATACATACAAAAATAATATTGTTATACTGTATGTCCTATATTCAAAGTACTTGGCGGTAATTTTGAACCAACTTGTTAGTTCTTACTTATGAAATGAGCTATTTGTAAATTGTTTATTGTTGTGAATTCGGTAACGATGACAAAGCAATTCACTAGATATGCCCAGTGAAGACGGTGAAGACGGTGAAGGTTCCAGAAGAGGAAGTAGTTAATTTAGTAATAACTTGTATAGTTCAAAATTCTCTTTCTTTAGATTTTCAAAACTTATTGGAGGATAACCTTTGTCATATCTTAATTGTTCTTCAATTCTTTGTGGATATCTCCACCTAACCCTGTTTACCTTGTTACATTTATCTAGCCATTCTGTCAATATAGGAATCACTTCATTTTTTGACAAGCCTTTGATATTTACAAGATAGGGTATCAATATATGCCATAAACAGAAGTATCGATGATCAGCAATAGGGGTTTCAAGTAGTTTTTCGATCCAAACTATCTTGTTATTATTACCTTTTGAGTGGAAATCCGAGTCTCTTTTCCTTATTTCCTCGGATTCAATTCTTACTTGAATTAAATTATCTATAAAGGGTAATACTATGGTATTTGCCATAGCTTCAACACCATCCCATTTCTGAATGATTTTAACTCTTTCATTATACTTTGAATTAATAGTTTCTGGCAGTCGAATCAAGCATGAATGAATAGAAGGATTATGCTTTGGATCTCCCTTTCCATTAGTAAAATACTTGGCTACAAAACGGATAAACTCAGTTGTCAGATCATTTCTTACAAATGGGATAAATTCTTCAAGTTCTCTAAAAGTTTCTAATGGTTGCTTCTCTTCATCTTTCTTTGCTATTTTAATAGGCTGATAAATATGATATCCACCACCAGTCCATAACACTGTAGGACTGCCATTGACTTCTTCTTCTATTTTCTTTAATGTTTGCTTTAAGATATAATCTAACTTTCTAATTGGATACTTACAAGTAGAACATAAAGACAAATCTAAATCTATGAAGATAAAGCTTGGATATAGATTATTTCTATCTGATAAATGATGGTATGGATAGCCATTAATTCTACAGTCTCTGAAATTGGCTTGTTTAAAGTAATCCATAATTTGATCTTGGTTATCAACAAAAATCTGGACTTTTGTTTCATGTGTCATGATGGATCTAGGGAATAGGAATTCTTGTCCGTTAAAATGAGACAGAATAAAACGAATGTTGTCGTCAATCATTGTTTATCCGTTTCCCATTATCGCTAACTCTTAAAGGAAGAAAGGATAGACCACTAGTCACTGCTTGACAGATACTCATCGTTTGATTTGAATTTTCCACCAGGATGGAATTTTCCACCAATTTACTGATTATATACCAACTGGAATCCATCTTTAAAATTGTGATCCTTTCTCCAACCCCAGTGGTATATTTATTTTTTGAATGTCTTTATTCTCACCTATTAATTTTCCCTAGATTTATTTGTAAAATGGATCTCCAATTAACTGAGCATGGGTCATAATTCATTTTACTATTTTATTCAACATGCTCGATTCAAAAGATTTCGATATTTTATTATTAATACTTCAAATTGATGAGAAAAATAGTATACCAATTAAGATAATTACCTGAACCATCATTTATAGTCCTTCATACTTTCTCCAAATGTTTATAGCTGGGATAATCACACATCCATTCTGCACATCATTTGACTATTACCACTATATCGTTTGAAAGAGTTTGTAGAACTGAAAAGAATGCAAATGTGAAAGAAAGAATGCTACTTGTACTTAACGTTGTATACCACGGTAAGATTGCAGCTCATGTGGCTAGAACACTTCATAAAAGCAAGGCTTGGGCTACCCAGTGGTTAAAAAG
>JBBRRF010000148.1:0-5008 GCA_038200885.1 Candidatus Nitrosocosmicus sp. | reverse complement strand
GTTGATATGTCTATTTCTAACCGAATTAATAATATACTCTTATGTTGATTTTGACTTTAAGAAGATGTTTTCTTCTAATTGGTCATTGTTGGATGTTCTAGATAACCAAATTCATTAGTCATTGATATTATAATCCATCCTGGCCCAGATTCTTTAGCATCGAGCAAAATAACCTATCTCTTTGTTTATTTTGTCAGTAGGAAATTGTATCATGATAGATGGAAAAAGGTAATTCATCATGATCCTAAATAATTAACAAAAGATCAAGGTATCTAAGCGAACATGATTAGTTTACATGAAAGTATGCCCATTCTTTACATGACTGTTAACAGAGCCAAAAAATCATACTATTTCATTTTTATACTATTGTATCCAGTAGTGGATAGATGTTATCCGATTGTTGCTAATGGTATGCTAGTTCTGGCAAAAAGCTATTGTTTTTCAAGTAATTTTCAAATTCATCGTCTGTAAATACCGACTGGTCCTTGTACAAACTTTTGAACTTGCGACCATCATCGGCGAATATACCCACAAAAACTTGGTCCTTGTCAGTAATCTCTTGAGCTCGTTCCATCATACTGGCTAAAACAGAGCCAGAAGAGGGTCCAACCAACATATTTTCAATCAGCGCAATCTGCTTTACCATTCTGAATGATTTTTCGTTTGTTGCTGTATACCAATCGTCCACCACTTCTTCTCGCCTCAAGAAAAGCTCGGGCTTGGCGGATTCTTCAAAGTTTCTTAGCCCTTGTAGCAAATGATTTCTCTGTGCTTGAACAGCAACTACCTGGATTTGATTGTTCTTTTCTTTTAAGAATTTTCCAGTTCCAGTAATAGTACCTCCAGTTCCAGCTCCGGTGAAAAAATGAGTTATTTTTCCATTGGTTTGTTCCCATATTTCAGGTCCAGTACTTTGAAAATGCGATAGATAATTGGAATCATTCTCGTACTGATTTGGCATATAGTAAACATCTGGTCTAGGTTTAGAAATGGCATAAGCAAGGGCGATGCTCTGATCGGTACCTGCACCTACTCGGGGGCACAAATCATCTGAGGTCTCGTGTAAAATAGCTCCCAATTTTCTAAGAATATCCTTAGTTTCTTTACTTACTTTTTCAGGAATTACAATCTCGACTTTATAACCCAAATAAGATGCGATTCCTGCTAAAGCAATGCCGGTGTTTCCTGATGTAGGTTCAATAATTATACTTTTATCTTTTGTAAGAATTTTTTTTTCTTCAGCATTTTTTATCATCCAATAGGCTGCCCTGTCTTTTACTGATCCAAAGGGATTATACCATTCAAGTTTTGCATAGATTTTTACATTATCCGTTGAAAAGCTTTTCAATTGTACTAATGGTGTATTTCCGATTCTTTCAGTTACATTATTAGAATCTGAATATGTGGTCGAAGTCGTCATCCTACTTTGCCTTTTTAATTGTAAATTCTAAATCTTTATTTGATTTGTTTAACGATAACAATTCATGACCGTTCCTGTTAACCCATCTAGAAATGTCTTCCTCTGAATCTGGATCGTCAGAAACTATTCTTAATAAATCACCTTTGGTCATACGTTCAATTTCAATCTTAGTTCTAAAAACTGGTTCAGGGCAATAAAGGCCCCTTACGTCAATAGTTTTCATACTAGACTTTATGGTATCGTCAGAATTAGAAGACATAGTTAAATAAAGGCATTTTAACTTAATTAAATGTTTTTGCGAAATAAAGGCATTATTTATTGATTTCAGTCTCTAATAGGTCTAAAAATCTCTTAATAATACCAACATGAAAGTGAATTATTGATGACGGTTGTAGTGAATATTTCAGGCCCGTTAATTGACTAACCTCCGAAAATAAGGTTGCACATATAAAGTCATAATAAGAAGGATCGAAATAAATAGAATATTACCTTCAATATCTTAATATTATGTATGGACAAGGAGAATGATTTGTGTTATGCTCGTTATATTTGACGTAGAAGGCGTACTGCTAAACGCAGAATATCTACCAGTTTTGGCAAATTTGTTTGGTCCAGAAAAGGAAAAGGAAATTTGGGATATAACTAACAAAGGTATCCGCGGCGAAATTAATTGGGAAGAGGGATTAAAAGAAAGGGTTCATGCACTAAGAGGCATAGGATATGATCAAGCATCTAAGATAGCACAGAATTTGGAGATCATGCCCGGAGCAAGAGAATTGTGTTCTTTCTTAAATGGTCTTGGTTGGAAGTTAGTGGCCGTTTCGGGAGGGTTTAACATCATAACTGATAGACTATATTCAGAACTAAATATCGATAAAATATTTTCTAACGAACTTATCTTTAAAGACAACAAACTTTTGGACGTTATTATAAGAGTTACATCGGATAAATCTGCATCAGTAAGATCGTATATAGAAAAGAATGGCTTTTCGAGGGACGAGATCGTAGTAGTCGTGGATGGCGCAAACGATTTGAAGTTGTTTGGTTTATCTTCTTTGACGGTAGGATTTTGTGCAGTGGACGTAGTTCGTGACAAAGCAGATATAGTTATTGACAAGAAGGATTTGTCTCTGTTAATCCCTATAATAAAAGAGAAATTCAAAATAAAGATTAATTCATAAAAAGAAAAGAATACGTGATTCTTTTTTTTGATTTCCATCATCCCAATACGGATTAATAAAACTATTGAACCCAACGACGACTTGTCAAAGGTAATTCTTGAATCATTACAATTGAACAATGTCCAGATCTGTGATAATGACATTATAGTGGTGGCTCAAAAAATCGTATCAAAATCAGAGAATAGATTGCGGGATTTAAGAAACATTATTCCTTCTCCAAAATCAATTCGATTGGCTAATTTTCACAATAAAGATCCACGATTGATTGAATTGATTTTAAGTGAAACCACTAGAATTATACGCATCACAAAAAAGCATTTGATAGTTGAGACCGAACATGGATTTATTTGCGCTAATGCCGGAATAGATCAAAGTAATGTTTCTGAAGATTCTCAAAAGGCCCTTTTACTACCCAAGAATCCTGATATTTCTGCGAGAAACATGAGGAAATCAATTCACAATATTTCTGGAAAAAAAGTATCTGTAATTATAGCCGATACTTTTGGCAGACCTTTTAGAACAGGTCAAACCAATGTTGCAATCGGGTTAGCTGGCATTAACCCTTTAAAAAGTTACAT
Organism: Candidatus Nitrosocosmicus sp.; assembly: GCA_038200885.1. Classification (GTDB taxonomy): domain Archaea; phylum Thermoproteota; class Nitrososphaeria; order Nitrososphaerales; family Nitrososphaeraceae; genus Nitrosocosmicus. The sequence goes on along the minus strand of JBBRRF010000148.1, from coordinate 1,829 downwards.
TGGAATGAATGATGAATATGGAAAAAAATTATTGGTAACAGAAATTGCTATAGCGGACGAACTTGCTGCAGCCGCTGAACTTGTAATGGGTAAAACTTTAAAGAATCCTGTGGCTATTATACGTGGCTATAAATATGAAACACTTTCAATTGAGGATGACGATGAATTTAGCATAAAGACACTATTACGCAGTGAACATGACGATTTATTTAGAAACCCTGATAATATCATACATTATTCTGATTGAATCAATCAAGGATTGCAAAATAATTTATTTCCAAAACTATTATCTCATCCCAATGGATGATATTGTTGAAGGAATATTAAATAAAAATAAAAGAATTATTGCACAATCCATTTCAAAGATAGATGACGAGGACCCATTAGCCCATGAAATATTAAGAAAAATATATCCAAAAACCGGAAAAGCAGTTACAATCGGATTTACAGGTCCTGCTGGTGCAGGGAAGAGTACTCTTATTGGAAAACTGATTTCTTATTTTAAGAATGTTGGTTTCAAAATATCTATATTGGCAGTAGATCCTACAAGTGCTATATCGGGTGGTGCTATTCTTGGTGATAGAGTTCGGATGCCTACAACCATGGACGATGACGATATTTTCATGAGGAGTTTGGGTTCAAGGGGAGCATCTGGTGGAATCTCTAAATCACTGAGAAATATAATTCGAATTTTAGATGCAGCTGGGTATGACTTAATAATAGTAGAAAGTGTTGGTGCTGGCCAGCTGGAAATCGAAATTTCAAAGGTTGTAAATTTAACGGTTGTAATTTTCAACCCCAACACCGGAGATAATGTACAAGCTGTTAAAGCAGGATTAACTGAGATTGGAGACGTATACATCGTGAATAAATCTGATATAGAAGGCTCTAATACATTGTATCTAACACTCTTGGATCTCATAGGCGAGTTACCTAGAAAACCATTAATTTTTAAAGTATCGGCTCATTCTGGAGAAGGACTAGATGAATTATCAAAAAAATTAAGAGATTTAATTAATGCTGATGATTGGATTTCAAAAAAGGAGAAAAAAGAAAGAGAAGATTTGAAAGCAGAACTCAAATTGATGGTATTAGATGAAGTGAGAGAAAGGTCATTGCAAGTGTTGAACTTAAAAAGCATGGAGATAAACAAGTTGGTCGACTCTATGCTTAACAAATCAAAGGATCCATATACAGCAGCAGAAGAATTATCTTTATTAGTATTTTCTAGTAAATGATCTGGTATGAGCGGAGACAAAAATTCAATCAAGACTGATTCTAATATTCCAGTAAAAAAGTATTATACACTTGGCGATATCAAGAAAGAAAATGAATCTGATCCTGGTACATATCCATATCTGAGGGGTATTTACCCTACCATGTATAGGGAACGCCATTGGACAATGCGACAGTATAGTGGATTCGGTAGTGCGGAGGAAACAAATAACAGGTTCAAGTTCCTCTTAGGTCATGGTCAGACAGGTTTGTCTCTGGCCTTTGATTTACCTACTCAAACAGGGAGAGATTCGGATAATCTTCAATCGGAGGGCGAGGTAGGTAGAACGGGAGTAGCGATAAGTTCTATAGACGATATGTTAACTTGTTTTGAAGGTATTCCGCTTGATAAAGTAAGCACCTCTATGACTATTAATTCCACTGCTGCAACGTTGCTTTCATTGTACATTACAGTTGCAGAATCACAAGGTGTGTCACCTTGCCAAATTAGAGGAACCACTCAAAACGATATTTTAAAAGAATATCATTCGAGAAATACATACATCTACCCCCCGCGACCATCATTAAGACTTATTGGAGACATGATACAATAT
>JBBRRF010000147.1:0-5019 GCA_038200885.1 Candidatus Nitrosocosmicus sp. | reverse complement strand
GTGGTTATTATAAAGATAAATGTTTGGTATGTATAGACATAGACAATAAAAAAGGACTGGAAGAATTTCTTTATCTTTATCCAGATGTAAATACGGTCTCTGTATTAGCAACAAGAACTTTAGTAGTGCAACACAAAGATGCTTTAGATGAAAGAGCACACATCTATTTCATAACTGATACACCTATTACCAAACGAACAGGAATTCCCGGAATTAAAAAAACTAAAGAAAAAGATCCCGGTATGCCCGCAATAGAAGTAAGATCAGATAGTTCTACATGTATGGTGGGTCCTGGTTCTTTACATAAAAATGGTCATTTATATGAGATAATCGGGACCAGGAAAATTCTAGTTTTAGATGAAATAGAATCAAAGAGGTTAGACGATGACATAAATCAGATATATCAAAAATATTCAGATAGAAATCAGGATCGATATGGAAAACATTTCGAGAATAAACATCCTTCGATTCTTTCTGAAGAACTACGCAGTATAGCAAGAGATTTGAACTTGATAGACACTAATATTAAAATTCCCAGTGGTGAAAGGAATAATACACTTATCTCCTTTGTAAGATGTTTACTAAATTATCATATCAAATCTAAGGATTTAGAGCATCTTAGGGAGTTTGTTTATCAATTTAATGAAATAGTGTGTGTTCCTCCGTTATCTGAAAAAGAATTAGAAAACATTTGGAATAACGATGTTAAGTATCTTCATAATAATTTAGAGACCCATTTGGAGAATACTCATGAAAATATCGAAGAAAGTGATAATGTTTTATTAGAAAACCTCTCCAATAAAATTCCAGACAAAAAATTCTATGATTATATAGTAAAAACAGTCAAGAAAACGGTCAAACAAGAGGATTCTCTTATCAGGCTTATAACGTGTGCAAGCCTAAGCGCCTACACAAATGATCCATTGAATCTTGGTATAATGGCTCCAACTAGTGAAGGAAAAACTTATGTCGTGAATCAGATTGTAAATCATTTCCCAAAAAAGGATGTCTGGCTTATTGGGAGCATGTCACCAAGAGTCATAATAAGAGACAGAGGTTTACTAGTTGATGAAAATAACAACCAAATCAAATCAAAAATAATAGAGTTAAAGAAGGCCATAGGACTTGAAAAAGACGTTAACAGAAAAACAGAATTAGAAGATCAACTAAACAAATTAAATGAAAACTCAAAGATGTTGATAGACTTGTCAGGAAAAATTCTTGTGTTTTTGGAACCACCTCATAAGGAAACTTGGAATATATTAAAGCCCATTTTATCACATGATAGTATTTACATAGAGCATCCATATGTCTACAAATCCGAACGAGGGAGTCAAGAAGTCAAACATATTGTCACAAAAGGCTGGCCTGCATGCATATTCTGTAGTGCCAAAGATGAATCGGATTGGCCAATGTGGGATGAGATTCAAAGTAGGTTCTTTATTACATCACCTAATATGGTAAAGCAGAAATATCAGGATTCAAATGTATTGATAGGTCAGAGAAAGGGACTTCCTTCATTGGTTCAGCAGCAAATGATTGTATCTGATGAAGAAACTCAGTTAGCAAAAGATTGTATAGTTTTGCTAAAAAACGAATTGTTGAAAAATTATGATGGCCATGCCTATATTCCTTTTAGGGATATTCTGTCTAAGTCTTTGCCATCTGAAAAAGGAACAGATGTTCGCATAGTTAGCAGAATATTCTCATTACTGGAATTAATCACGAAAATACACTCTAACTTGAGGCCGAAATTAGTTATGGCATTTGAGACCTTGTCTGTTTCGACGCCGGGTGATTTAGAAGAGGTATTGAAACTAACACACAACTTGACAGGTCTTCCCATTTACAAACTCAATTTTTTTAAATATGTTTTTGTGCCTCTTTATAACTCAAAGAATGCTCCTGATAGACAGAGTAAAAATGGAAGAGAAATATTGGAGGAAGAAGATCGAATTGCTTTGACCACTACTGAATTAGCAGAATATTATACTAAAATTAATGTTAGGACGATTACAGGAGACAATATAAAGAAAACCTATCTTAATGAACTAAAGAACAATGGCCTGATAGATGAGATGGATTCTAAACTTGATCGGCGAAAAAAAATCTTTTATCCAATTGTTGATACATCTCAATTTTTAAGTAAGAAAATATCGAATTACACGAATTTAGATGAAAAAGATGATAATTTACAATTTGCTAAGCTTAAACTATCAAATAATTACATAAAAATAGATGATAACTGGTTAGAACTGGAGATTTTAGGTATGATAAAATACGGAATTGGGATGACTAATATATTCAAGTTATTAGATGAAGACAATAATGAGCTGTGTATGTGTCGCTTTATAGAAAAATACAATGACCACGGAGAATTGAACAAATACTTTCAGAATAATAACGAAGACGTTATTTATACTAGCAAGGTATTTGGACCTATCAAAAAACTATGATTTTATTTTTTGCTCTAAATGGACCTGTATCGCCAGATTTTGATGCAAATAGGATTGAATTTGTATAAACTTCAAATATTGATACTAGGGATTTTTCTAATATATTTTCATTCGCTATTTTTAGTCATTTAAGGGTTAATCGGATCCCTCCTTATGTTGGATTTGAAATAGCCCCTATAATAAAAATAAGTGTCGTATCAAAATAAAATTGAATGTCTTGATATATTTCGTCTGGGTTGCTATAATTTTTCAAATATTACCAAAGCACACAGCCATCATAACAAATGATATAATATATTCAGTATAACATATAATATTCCATTCCTAATTCGACAGTTTTACGTGCTTGTTTTTCATAGTTTTTATAATGATCTCATTCAAAATTGATAATTATTATATTAATTAAAATATAGTATATGTAAATTTAAAGAATCAAATTAAATTCGTGTAATATTTGATTTATTGACCCGTATCCTTGTATTAGAATAATAATTAGAATTTATTTAATGTTTTTTATATCATGGTATTATCCTTCTAAATAAAATTTCGCTTATATGCTCTCATAATAGAATAACAACAATTCAATTAATACACGAATATAGATTAAATCTTAAATATTATATATTTTTCAGTCACAATAATATAATTATTGTAAATACAAGACCTAAAACATACGAAATATATTAAAAATCAGCAATAAAAAATGTCGAATCAGGATTGGAATATATAACAAAATCATCAGACCAAATTTATCATTATAACCTGTTTAGTAAAATCACCTTGATTTATTGCCTCCTTATTTTCAAGTTGAGAAATACTTTTCTATTTGCAACTACGAATAACAATTAAAAGGAAATGAAACTTGGATCACATTCTAACATACACTTTGTTATAACTTCAATTCTTTTATTAACAATGTTACAAATGGTTAACACCTATCAACACACCTATGCTTCTGCTGCCGGGTTACAAGTGATAGTCAGAGCCACAACTGATTCAGATAATGCCGATATTACTCCAGTAATTATGGTGGTAAGAGACAGTCAAACATTTGGAATAGCCGAATCTTTGTTGATATCAAATGATGATTCTGTTGCTACAAGCGAAGTAGTATTTCAGTTTGCAGAAGGGGCGATAGAGAATGGTCAAGAGTTTTTTGCATGTGCCTTATTTTTGGAAAACAATGGAGAAATAGACACAGTATGTGATATAGGAATAAACTCCGTTGAAAACAGACCAGAAATAATAAATCTAAATGCTTTCAATTAAGATACTATAGATCTAGTGCGTAATTAGCCAAAACAGCTTTATTTCCATGATTCGTATGTAAAGATGTCTTCTTTTGTTATCCTATGAACGGTTATCCAGAAAACCACGTCTATTCAAATCATTTACAGGTCTTTCAGTCAAACAGTTCGATGACATCTATAAAGAAATAGAATCTAAATACGAAAAGCATGAGATAAAGCGCTTATCCTTTAGAAGAAATAGAGAACGAGATATAGGTGCAGGTAGACGCTTCAAGCTCCTTGTCAAGGACAGAGTTATCATGGTCTTGGTGTACTACAGACTCTACATCACCTACACCCTGATGGAATTCCTATTTGGTTTGGATCAGAGTAATGTATGTAGAGATATCCAAAAGATTGAATCCTTGATCATAGAATGCTTACCAATTCCTCAAAAACTATACGATGTAGCCAAAAGGTTGAAAACCACACAAGAGGTAGAAGAATATTTTCCAGGCTTTATGGCTTTTACAGACTGTACAGAACAACCCATACCAAGGCCAGAGAACAGGTTAAGAAGAAGGATATACTACTCTGGAAAGAGAAAGAAACACACGGTAAAGAACCTATACACAGCAAATCAAAAGGGGCTGATAATCTACAAAACAAAGCATAGACAGATAGGTAGGGAAGAAACACGATTACAAGGTCTACAAAGATAATCATCCTACCTAAATTGCCAGAAGATGTAGTAATCTTGTTTGACCTTGGATTTCTGGGAGTGGAGAAAGAATTTCCTGAACAAGAATCATCCTTACCTATCAAAAAGGAAAAGGAGTGCGAGTTGAACGAAGCAGAAAAAGAGTACAACAAGAATCATTCTAAAAGAAGGATATTAATAGAACATGCCATTTGTAGGATTAAAAAGTACAGGATAATGAATGACGTGTTTAGAAACAGGTTGAGAAAGTATGATTGGGTTTCAGATATAGTATCAGGACTGGTAAACTACAGAATAATGAATAGCTGTTAGTTACGGAAATAGACAAGATGACTAAAAGGCATGGTTAATCTTTGCTAATTACGCAAGAGATCTAATGTCTTTTATCAATTCCTTGTTCTTTGGGGTAGATATTGCCGGTCTTCTACTGCTCTGTTTCCTAATTCACTATCCTTCGATCACATCTATTCTTATTCTACTGTATTCGTCTAAACAGGTTATACAATACTCTTTTCTTAGTTTATTGTCTTTGTATATATTGTAATTTATTCCAATATTATAAGGAGGTGAAGTAACGATCACGTCTATTGAACTTTCTTCCAAACTATTTTTC
>JBBRRF010000146.1:0-5026 GCA_038200885.1 Candidatus Nitrosocosmicus sp. | reverse complement strand
CTCCTTGTCAAGGACAGAGTTATCATGGTTCTGGTGTACTACAGGCTGTACATAACCTATACCTTGATGGAATACCTCTTCGGTTTAGATCAGAGTAACGTATGCAGAGACATTCAAAAGATTGAAAGGTTGATTAGAAGGTGTTTGCCAATTCCTCAGAAACTGTATAAGGTAACCAAGAGGCTAAAAACTAGTGAAGAGGTGGAAGAGTATTTCCCAGGCTTTATGGCCTTTACAGACTGTACTGAACAACCTATTCCAAGACCAAAGAACAAGAAGAAAAGAAGACTGTATTACTCCAGTAAGAAAAAGAAACACACTGTCAAGAATCTATATACAGCTAACCAAAAAGGACTGATAATCTACAAAACAAAACATAGACAGAGAGGTAGAAGACATGATTACAGGATCTATAAAAAGAATCATCCTGACGTCCCAAAGGATGTTGCGAGTATGTTTGACCTTGGATTCTTTGGAGGAGAAGACTTTCCACAACAACGGTCTTCTCTACCTATCAAAAAGAAAAAGGACTGCGAACTTTATGTACAACAAAAAGAGTACAACAGGAATCATTCCATAAAGAGGATAGTGCTAGAACATGTTATCTGTAGGTTGAAGAAATCCAAAATAATGAACGAAGTATTTAGAAACAGGTTGAAAAGATACGATAGGGTTTCAGATATAGTTTCAGGACCGCTAAACTACAGGATTATGAATCCTGCTTAGAACATGATAATAATTGCAGATAGCAGATGGTGTTAATTCATCTAATTACGTAAAAGATCTACGTTATAAAGTTTGATATCATAAAGAAGTTGATGACCAATGACAGCATAAAAAATACCACAGACCAAAATGCAATCCCAGCACAGAATAACAACACTCCTCAAAATGTAATTGCCAATGCAGCTAGGTTTAATAAAGAATTTCTCGATTCAAAGTTAGGCGGCACACCTGCTACTGTGAGCATAGGTAAATTGTTAACTGTAATGGGTGAACAAGATAACACCATAAGAGAATTATCAAAGATATTGGGACGAGATTATAATGAACAGCATTTACATGATATGCATAATACAATTTTTGGAGATATCGCAAGTGGTCCTCGTACTGGTCAAGAAGGCCTGTATATGGGCAATATTTTAAAACAACTAACTAATTTTATACACCAACAAAATCAACAAATTCAGGGGCTTATTGAGGAAATCAGTAAAGATGTTAAACACATAACTGATGAAACTCATTCATCATAATCACCATATCAATCCAATATAATCAAGTATTAGTCAGTAATTGTTTTAATAATGGGGATTTATTAGTTAAATCAAGGATAAAGATTTAGTCGCTTACATTTTTTGTATCGCTATAAATGCGACGTATAAGACAACTAAACAACAAGAGATTTTTCAAGCTTGGATATTAATTTCTCTACTGCATCATTATCTATGTTTTCTGAAACACTCTCGATTGGACATGAATCCTTTGCAAATCTCAAAATTGCAGTTACTTTTTTAATCTCTTCATCTGATAGCTCAATTTGACGAGACATATTTGTATTGTATGTTATACCGACATTTAATCTTTGATTAGACTCTAGAATATCGTAAACTGTAAATTTTCATTTGCAGTTTATATTTTTTTAATTAGATTATATGCGCATTGTTGCATGATTATTTTTTCGTTTTCTCCTAACAATTTTAAACCTGAAAATTTACTTTATTGTTCTGATTTAACTTAATTCGCTAGAAATAATCCATAGTTTAACGGTTTTCCGAATCTTGCAACAAAGCAATTTGTATTTATTATATGTTAAATCGTCCTCTCAGACTCGTGTTATCAGGCCAACAGAAAAAGGAACTACTTTCGTTCATGAAAAGTACTCGTGATAAAGAGGAATACAGAAGGGCATGGGCTGTTAAACAAAAGATGGAAGGAGGGGTAGATTATTAGCAACAATCTTTCCTTTACACATACATCACTTTCATCTTTATAGACATTGGATAAAGCACTCGATTTCAACTAGATGATTGGGGATAGGTAATGGTTAGCTAAAAATCTATCTGTGAACTTATGTGGTTAAGTATAGTTTGATAGGGTGGTATGGCACGGAATATAAAGGGTGTTACAAAACTAAATTCATTTCCATAATTGTAGTGGATGAATATAGAATGTTGATTAAGTGTTGTACTTCTAGACAAGGTTGACAAAACGATGTACCAACATCATTGACACTTTTGTCTTGTTTAATGTATCAGTATAGATAGTTTTAAACATTTCATGAACTTCTCTGCAGTGGTCATTCCATTTATTCCACCATGTTCTCTTTCATAGTTATATGAATTAACAAATGATCTGTATTTCTCTATTCCATCTTGTCTATCCATCAATTCTTCTACCTGAAGAAATTCAGATATGACTATCTTGTTATATGCTTCTACTTTACCTTGCTCTTGTGGATAACCTTTGGGTATCTGTTTGTCCTTTATTTTATTTGTGTTAAGAAACTTTTTGAATTTGTCGGATGTGAATTCTTTACCACCGTCATGCATTACTCTTATCGGTTTACCGTTGATTTCAATCCATTCTATAAGAACTGATAGTGCTTCTTGACTTGTTCTTCTGTCACACCATTTACTAACTACTTTTCTTGAACAATCATCCATAACATGAATAAAATAATTCTTATTCTGTGATCTTTTCAAGTAAAAAGGTCCTTTAGTATCCATCTGAACCAACTCATTTGGGTGTTTCATTTCAAAGCGTTTGTATTTTCTTTTTATTTGTACCGATAGTACATTCAGGTTGTGTCTCTTTAGAATTCTATAAATGGTTTTTGTACCCAAACTAACTCCATACTTTCTCTTTAACCTGAATCTTATTTTCATTGGACCAAACCTGTTATATAGTCTAAGTTCAAAAATTATCTTTTCTATTTCTCTGGTTACCTCTTTTTGGTATTACGTGGTTTCCTTGATCGATCTTTTAACCCATCTATGCCACAGGTATCATATCGTCTCTTCCATTTGTACCATGTTTCTCTTGAAACTCCAAAAACATTACAAATATCCGAGATGCTTTTACCCGAACGTTCAGATTCAACAATCATTTTGTACCTATTTTCTACCATATCCATTTGTATCATACTCCAAGACATAGGAGTGTCAACGATGTTAGGAAACTAAAATGTCAACTATGTGTGGAAGTGCAACAATTAAGGATTAGAGACTTAACTTATCGGAGTCTGTATTTGTACTTTTCAGGTTTGTCACTAAGAAGAACATCTGAAAGGCTTTCCTATTTTGTCAAGCGAAATCACGTCACTATCTGGAATTGGATTCAAAAGTATCATCCCAAAAGGATGTCATCCAAAAGAAAAAGGATTTCAGAATACATGGTTGACGAGACATTGCTGAAGGTTGGTTCTGAATATGTATGGCTTTGGATAGCCATTGGACCAGAAAACAGGCAAATTCTCGCACTATATATCTCTAAGGAAAGAAACATGTTTGTTGCCGGGAGGCATCTTTCAGGTTTAGTCAAGGTTCATGGTAAACATCCTATATCAACCGATGGTGGAACCTGGTACCCGATGGCTTGGAGGTTCCTGAAACTGAAACACCACATCCATTCCTCCTACGAGAAAAGCCTGATAGAACGAACTATGCAGTATATCAAGGATAGAACGGAGAATTTTGATGATTACTTTCCAGGTCATAGACAAAACTGCAAATTAGACCATGCAATGAATTGGCTCAATCTGTTTGTTGATTATCATAACAAGGAGTTGATTTACGCCTAAGTTAACATCCATGGAAATCTTTGACCATGACAGGTTATCCTATCATGTCATTTAAACCTAGTTTTATATATTATCTTAAAGTATTAAATGTTCTCTTTTACAGTATAGACTATCTGTCTGCAATTTCCTTCCTATTTTGTATTTTTCATTTCATTATTTATTTATGGGCTTAAAGCGGCAAACATCCATCCACCTTCTTGTCGAGGTACTTGTAAAGTTGCTTAGGATGTTGGTTCAGTCAGAGCCTCACTCTGATACGGGGTATGTTCCCTTTGAACCTAGCCCAGTTATGGCTAGCCTTGGCAGAATTAAAGATTTTCATATCGTCAGAGCCATGTAAAATGGCTTAATCTTTTTATTCTTAATGTTATATGTATTAAGATAGTCTTGTCAAACTATACCTCATTTAATTTAACAAAAAAAATTTCAAATATTCTAGTAGCGATAGATGGCTCCGAAAATTCATTCAAAGCTGCAGAATACGCCATAGATTTAGCTAAATCTTTTGGAGCACAACTATATGCAGTTACTGTTACATATATTCCTGCATCAGATAATCTGTCACAAAAAGATGTAATAAATAAATCATTAATAGAAGACAATATTGATAATAACGGTAGAAAAGACGCAGGGGAGTGGTTTGAAAACTTTACTCAAAATGCAAATGAAAAGGATGTCCAATTAAAAACAGAATTAATTAACAGTGCTAGACCTGTAGACTATGTAATATTAGAGTATGCAGAAAGACAAAAAATTGATTTAATTGTAGTTGGAACTAGAGGAAGAACAGGATTTAAGAAATTATTGTTAGGAAGTATCGCATCTTCTATAGTAACATATTCTCATTGTCCTGTAATGGTTGTAAAATAATATCAACTAATGCAAAAATTGAAGGCAATATCCAAAAATATAGCCTAATATATTTTTTATATGTATTCAGAATTTCAAAGCAATAATTTTATTCTAAACAAGCACAATCAGTTTACATTAGGGAGTAGAGATGTGTTTACACAACTGTTAACTAAGGTATGCAGGAAAACTACGCGAAGCATTTACATCTGGTAATAGAGATTGGATATGGAAAGGATAGCCTTTCCCATGATCTTAAAGACAATAATCCGGCAAGATTGATATTTGTGACCACAAGTCCTAAAATACAACACTTGAATCTCCATATCTGGTGAATATCTTGCTGACCTGAGGAAAAAAATAAAAGGAAATGGGGAG
>JBBRRF010000145.1:0-5044 GCA_038200885.1 Candidatus Nitrosocosmicus sp. | reverse complement strand
TCTGTCTCTTTAGTCAAGGCATGAAATATGAATTATTCTTAAATTAGACGAATCATGCAACAGAGCACTTTTGATGCCATACTATACCAAATCCGTTAATCGTTTATAATTATCTTTGACTAAAAATGTCAGAAAATGAAAGGAAAATCGAATTAGGCGACAAAGCACATGATTTGATTCAGTTGTCGTTTGTGATGTTGATGTCTAGCCTGTTGATTCTTTTACATGTATGACCATAACTTGGTTTTGAAGGTAGATTTTTTCCAGTAGCCTTGATGATGCCTTCTGTCTGTCTGTATGGTAAACTAAATGAGTAACGTATGTAACCAATGGCCCGATTGAAGGAATCTGGAAAGATGAATGGTTTACCCAATTTTATTTTGATTCATCACTTCCATCTCGGAATCCCCGGTATCAAGAAAATCATATGAAAAGAGTATTTCACCACGTCTTACAAGTGAGCGGTATAAGAAGGCCAATCAATCATGGAAAAGAATATTCAAATCTAAGCTAAATATGTTGAGTTAGGCGACAAAGCACAAAATAATAAAAAATTAAGCACAACGATTTGATAAAATTTTGTCAAAATAACAAGGATAGCAATGGTAATTTGTTATTTAATTGGATAGCATGGATGAAATCTTTTATATACATTTTTTCATAAGGAGTATGTCTTCAACACCTACAAAAGACAACAAAAGAGATCGCGTTATTGCCTTGCACAATGAAGGAAAAAACATACGAGAAATAGCAAAGGATGTTCATCTGTCTTTCTCAGCAATAGGAAAAATCATCAGAGAAAATAACGGTCAAACAGAACAAGAACCACAAAAATCGATTACATCTAGAGCATTTTTCTTATTTGAACAGAACACGAGCCTAGTTCAGGTTACCTTGAAGTTGGATTTGAATCCAACAGAAGCAGAAAGCATACATCAAAGTTATCTGAGGCTTAAAGGTTTGGATGAAATAGTTAGTTATTGCCAGAGTGTAAAAAAGCATCTTTCATCCTTTTTGGATTTTGTTGCCGCATGTGAAGAATATACCCCTGAAAGTCAAAAGTTAGTAGAGATGTTCAACCTTCAAAAAGTGATTCAAGGTCTAGAAGATGAAAGATTGGGGAAATATATGGGTATTCAATCTCTGGAACGAAAGATAAATAAATTAAAACAAGAAGAAGAAGCAACAAATCTAAGAATCGAAAAGTTAAAACAAGAAGAGTATAACAGATGGTATGCATTATTTGGAAATGGAGCTAACTACTACCCGAATCAATAGAATGAGCTATAACCTTGGTAGGAGAACGACAATTACATTAGTATCTATCAAGAAAATTTATTTTCTGAAAATGTAGAATAGTAAAAAATGCCTCCGGTGGCTCCTATATCCATTCGTCATAGAAAAGAACAATTACAGCATGAGGTAAATTGCCTTGAATTGAAAAAAATGAGTAAGGAGGAAGAAATAAAAACTTAGATGATAATCAAAACTATCCTTCTATAAAAACATGTTTAACAAAGGTGCCAGGCTCTATAAACTCAAAGAATGGAGATTCAGTAAGAATAATTCAGAAATGGGATGGTAACCGACCCCCTATACAATGGATTACTGAAGATTATCTCAATTATCTAATACAAAAAAGGAGTGATAAAATAAATGAAAGGAAGCAAATTCTAAAAAGAAAAAAATCATTTAATTCTAAATTCACCAACACAAATAAAATACAATGGATTGAGAATTTACTCACTACTCATAGAAAATATTGTCTGTGGAGTATATTGGGACCTTATTTACTAAATGTAAAAAGTTTACTAGAGGATAAGGCCACCAGAATCATGGAAGGATGGTCGATAAAATGTGATAATTTAAAGAAACTGGATTTTAGACCAAAGGGTAAGATTAAACCTATTATTAAAGGTAACAAAGGATATCTATCAATTTTATTCGAAGGGTTTCGGGATGAGAATGGAGAAATTTAATTATCTCCTTTATCTCGACTTGAACTATTTAGCGGGGATTACAAGAAATACAAACAAAGAATAGTAATTGAAAAGCAAGGGTTGTGTAAGGAAATATGCTAAGTTAAGTGTCTAATCCTTTACCAACATCCTACATTTAGCCATTATAAATATAGAAATGAATTTAGCTTTGTAACACAGATTATATTGCGTGCCATATCATTAGGATCTTTGTAGAAGAGAGAACTAACTGGGCGTCAATAAGTCATATAATTGAGTTAAATTTAGTCTCTTTATTTTTGATTGAATTATCGTGAAAATTTGGAGGAATGGTTTTGTTCCAAATTTGCTGCAAAACTCGGAAGTCCGGTTTATTCTCTTCATTTTAATTGAAATAAATTCAATGTAATAGGGGGACTATCTTATTCATCATCGTCTTGTAACGTCTGTATTTAAAATTCTATTAATATGGTCTATAAGTCTATCCCTATGATCAACTTTGGCATATCAACTACTCGGTAATTATGGCTGCATGATAAGGTTTATTGCACTTTGGACACATAGCATGATCGCACACACATTCTATGCAGTAATCGCTGCTTTCCTCAAATTCCGTTTTATTTCCTTTATAAAAACAAATTTCGCAAACTACTTTTTCCATCTAAGTCAAAGGTATATGGGTATAATACTTTATTTAATAGTTTATTGGAACGCCTGATATGTTATAGTGAAACTATTTTGATAGATTCATCCCTAATTCTGTCAATATCAGATTGAGAAGAAACTGATATACATAATATGTCATCTTTATTGGGGATGGTTATCATGGTGATTTTCTTTTGTCTAATCAATAAATAGTCTACAGGGCCGAATTTTTCTGAGAATGATTGAAAAAACCCGATATTTGAGAGAGACTGCAGATACATATCCTGTTCTTCGTTCTGATCAAGTAATGGCTCAATTCCCTTTCGGAATCCGCCTTCTATAACTTCGCCTTCCGTATTTACGATTCCAACAAACCTTATGTTTTTATCAACTGCAAATATCTCATTGCAAATGTCCCTTCTGAATTGGTCTCGCTCATTTTTTCTGGGCATTTCTGTATCTATCATTCTTACAGAGAGAATTATATATTTAGATCATGACTCAGGTGACTAATTTCTTGGATTTCTTGTTGTCAAAAAATGTCATCTTTGAAGTCTTGTAATAAATTACTTCACCTCTCCGCTCCACAACCGCTATAACAACAGACTTGCCCATATTTTCTACTTGTTCAATGACCTCGGCAAATTCCGAGGCTTTAATGTTGGTCCCTTCATTTAATCCTACAGATACATATTTTGAGGTTTTCTTATTATATTCTCCTCTCTCGTAAATTCTAAAATCTATTCCAAACCCAAATCCTTCTTTGACAACATACCCTTTGCTTCTCAAATCTCTAAAAATCAAATACTTTGTCAAGATCTTTTTGTCTTTTTTTATCAATGTCTTCAAAAAAGTAGAAAAATCATATTCTGTTTTGTTTTTGTAAATCTTAATTTTATTATTTTGAAGCAAATATAAGCTTTCAAGGCTATTTACCAGGTATTCTTTATTAAAAACCTCTCCAAACCCCTTGTTCCTCAGCTGATCTTGCTGTTTTGGCTCAGGAACAACTATTTTTCCTTTTTTCGTATGGTGAACCGCCTCGATCAGGAAGTTCGAATCAATATTTTCCTCATTACTGGTTTTCTCATCATTGAAAGTTTCTGTGGGAAGTGATGCCAAATCTGAATCTGTAGGTCCACTGGCTTGAGAAGACCCGGTAGAGTCATTGCGAGCATTATTTTCTGAGGACATAACAAATAAATCACAGCCAACAGCCTCATTTATTTATTAAAGAGAGGAATATTTGTGAAAGGTGTTAATTATAGAGAAATTCGTGGTATGCCTTATGTAAGGCGTGAGTATATTAAAGGTAAACCTCAAATTAAGATTGCTAGGTTTGCATCCGGGCAAGCAAAGGGTAATTATGATTATTTAGTTGAACTAACTGTTACAGAACGAATTCAAATTCGTCATAACTCTCTTGAAGCAGCAAGGCTAGCAGGTAATAAAACAATGGCTCAAGCAGGTGATATGAGCTTTTTTTCGAGACTACGGGTTTATCCGCATGTAATTTTAAGGGAAAATAAAATGATTGCTACAGCCGGTGCTGATCGTCTCCAGGAGGGAATGAGGCGTGCATTTGGTAAAGCCACAGGCTTGGCCGCCCGAGTGGAACGAGGCAGAACTATCTATGAAGCACATGTTACGAAGGAAAACTTAGAATTAGCTAAAAAGGCATTCAAAGTGGCTTCAAGTAAGGTGGGATGTCCAACTATTACTAAAATAACTCCGCTTAAGAAGGATCCAATCTAAATCAGATGACGACCGAGCGTGGGTCTGTTCACTTGAGTAAATTTTATAGTTAGAAGCCGGTAAACCTCATATATTACTGACAAAAACAGGATAGAACACCTTCTATTTACCCTAGTTATAGTCTGCATCTTTATTTTTCAGGATTATTTTTTAGTAGAGCGTCTGAAAGATTAACTTTTTTATCATCCCAAATAATGTTTTATTGGCTAAAAAGATGGAATTGGAGTCAAAAATACAATCCTCAATGCATGCCTCAAAGGAAGAAAAAGATATTTGATTTAGTGTAAATTATTATCAAAGTTGGTCCTGAAGAGATAATTCTGACTAAGGGATCGCAATCAAATCGCGCCAAAAAGCAGGTAGGTCCTCGCACTATTTGCCTCCAAATAAAGAAAGAAATACACGCTTTTGCTCGATGCTAAAGTATGAGAACATTGAACCAGATTATCATGTATGTATTCTTAATAATTTGTGATTGATTAGGTATGACAGCCATTAATCACCTATTTGGAAGAGTAAAGTCCACTGTCAAAGTTAAGTTCACCATCTGCTGTGTTGCATGATTCATCCTGATTACAAATAATCTTTATTTAACGTCTTGTCTAAAGAGACAAAAACTTGTTATATAGCGACGCTTTTAGCATCAGCTCTTGCTTCATGTTTTCCATTTTGATGGAATAAACATA
>JBBRRF010000144.1:0-5060 GCA_038200885.1 Candidatus Nitrosocosmicus sp. | reverse complement strand
TTTCTTTAATATGGCTATATGCCATTCTTCTAGGTACACCTCTCCTTGTACAATAATCATTTCTTCTCACTTTGTTTATGGTGCAGGAGGGGTGACACATGTCTATTAGCTTACCACACAGGATTTTGAAAATTGATAGAAAGAATTAATTTTAATAACATCTATCATGGTGTTATTGGTTGTTTCTGTCCTTCTCTTCCTTTCATTCCAGTCGGTAATACAAGGCCGTATGAATCAGGTTACGATCATGGTCGCGGTGATACTATATTTAGATACTAAATATGCTATTTGCATTTGCTTCCAGCCATTTTATTTTTTGAGGATAATCCGGAACATACTGTTTTAGATAATCCCAAAATTTGTAGGAATGTCCTGTTATTTTAAGATGACATAGTTCATGGATAATTATATAGTCAATTATTTCATCAGGTGTCTTTATCAAGTTAACATTAAGATTAACTGTTCTATTTTTGGAGAGGCTACCCCATCTGTTACGTAGATCTTTAATTACAATTCCAGTGGGGTTGACTCCAACGACCTTACTATACTTATCAACTTTGTCTTTAAATATTTTTGTTGCAGAAATTTTTAACCAATCAATATATAGTTTTTTTATAATAGTTGTTTGTAAAAAGTCCTTTTCCTGAATATGGGCTATAAACTTACTATCTTTTAATTCAAATGTGTTATGTGCGGTTTTAGAGGTAATTATACTTAGTTCATAATTTGTTCCCAAGTATGGCAAAGTAGATTTATCCTCATACGTGGGATGTATTATTTCAATTCTCCTCTGATTGAATTCCTTTTGTTTCGATGATATCCATTTTATTTTGTCAACCAGTAACTTTTCAATGTCTGTAGGTGATTTATCATACGGAACCCTTAGAATTATTTCATCGTCTTTAACTGTTATATCACATGTTTTTCTCCGTTTACTTTGGATCAGTGTATAATCTACCGCTTTATTCCCATACCGGAATGATTGTTTTGAATAGAGTTGCTGCTGTTTTTTTCTATCTGATAAAGTCAAGATTTCAGATTTCTCTTAGCCAAGTCGATAAAGTGATCGGTCATCAGATCCTTCTTATCTGAGTTGTCTGCTAGTCTCTTATTTGGAAATTCTGATAAAATATCAATAATAATTATACTGAGTTGCTTGTCGGAACTTGTTTTGGTTTTCCAACCTACCAATTCTGTTTCCTTCCTTATTTTTTCAGATATTTTCTTTGTAAAGGCTTTAGAGTTTTCCTTATCCTTTGTTACTTTCAAAAGTTCTTCATATACTGCGAATTCAAACATATTAGAAAATCCAAGTTTCTTTCTTTCATTTTCTTCATCCAATAAATCTTGGAGTATTTTTTTGTAATCGTTAAAGTAGTCCGCATCCTCTTTCCTTACTTCCTGTTCTTCTCTTATCAGACTGTCAAGTCTTTCCTTCATTTTTTCATAGTATACGGGATTTTGATGCGCCTTTGATACTATTATTTGGGTTGCCTTGTTTTTTATTAAAGCGGTCTGAGTTTTCTTGTTGTTTTTAGTCAGCTTAGCGATATCACTAAGAAAGGTTTCATCTGTTACTTCCCTTACTTCCATTAACTGAGAGATCTTTAGAGAACGGATATGATCATCAATCAACTGTTGAACTTTTTTTCCATCTTCTTTTAAACTCGTTTGAACACCTCCATAGAAATTTCTTAGCATCTGTCTTTTCTGTGATAAAAATTTTAGATCTTCGATATAGGGATTGGCTTCCTTTCTGGGCAATACTGCATCCATAGTCTTAGAAAACATTTTGAAAGCATATTCAAAATCATCTCTCAAATTAATGGGTTCAAAATTTGCTATTATTTCTGTATTGTTGTTTTTGTCCTCAAGGTCTGAGAAATAGGCTACGGCCTCTTTTGCCCTCAATCTTAACTCAGTCACCTCATTTTCAAATGGAATTAAAACATCTGTTATATCCTGTTCATCAAAAATTGCTAAAGCCTTTTGTAGTTCGTTAGTAATTCCGCAGTAATCTACTATTAGACCAAACTGCTTACCAGCATTGAAAGGTCTGTTCACTCTTGCAATGGCCTGAAGTAGTGTGTGTTCTCTTAATCCTTTGTCAAGATAAAGAACTTGAACGATAGGAGCATCATATCCTACCAGCAACATATCAACAACTATTAGAATCTGGATAGGATCCTCGGGACTTTTAAACCAGGTCGTTTCTTTTTCTCTTTGCTCGCCTGTTAGAAAATATTCGTCCCAACTGCTTCCATCCTTTCCTTTTTCACCTAATCTAGAGGTCATTATTATTTTTGATAGAGGACCATTCAGTTTGTCAAGTTCTCTTTTGTACGTTATGGCGGCTTCTCTTGATGTAGCAACGATCATTGCCTTGTATCCATTTGGTTTAATCTCTCTGGTATAGTGTTCTATCAAGTCAATACAGATTTTTCTTATTCTGGCAGGTGCCTCATTTATTTTCTCCTTGGTTATGTATTGTTTTTTTAGTTTGTCCTTATCTTCTTTCAAAAGATGACTAAACACTCTATCAAAGACCTGTTCAATGGTTTCATCCTCTCCTTCTACAAACAACTCTGATAATCTTCCTTCATACATTATGGGAAGGGTTGCACCATCGGCTTTTGATTCTTCAAAAGAGTATCTGTCAAGTAGAGGTCCAAATACTTTGTATGTGCTTTTGTTCTTTTTATCTATGGGAGTTCCAGTGAATGCAAAGAACACTCCGTTTGGGATAGCAACCCTCATTGCTTCAGCATTAAACTTGTATTGGGTTCTATGGCCTTCATCTATTAAAACAATGACTTTTTCTTTTGTTTGAATTAAACCATCTTGCATCCCGAATTTTTGAATAGTGGTCATTATTGTTTTTCCTTTCGGACTCTTTAGCAGTCTTTGAAGATCTTTAGAAGATTTTGCTCTAAT
Source organism: Candidatus Nitrosocosmicus sp. (assembly GCA_038200885.1). Classification (GTDB taxonomy): domain Archaea; phylum Thermoproteota; class Nitrososphaeria; order Nitrososphaerales; family Nitrososphaeraceae; genus Nitrosocosmicus. The sequence continues at coordinate 2,126 of JBBRRF010000144.1, read as the reverse complement.
GGGAGTTGGAAATCCACATGCTTTGAAAGTTTTGTGAATTTGCTCATCTAGTTGTTTTCTATCGGTGACTAAAAGGATAGGCGGATTTCCAAATTTATACATTAGTTGCGTAGCAAGCCATAGCATTGATAGCGATTTTCCAGAGCCCTGAGTATGCCATATTACTCCTCCTTTATCAGTAATAATATTCTCTTTTTTATCTAACTCGAGTTTCTCTACCGCCTTTGATACAACTCTGTATTGCTGGTGCTTGGCTATTTTTTTTATTTTTTTGTTATTTGATACTTCATATATTACATAATTCTTTAGTAAGTCAAGTATGTGTTTTTTGTTAAGCATTCCTGCTATTAGAATTTCCTGTTCTCTAGGTTGTTTTCTCTTTGTTAGTTTTTGGATATCTTCTAGAGTAAGAGGATGGGCCTCAGACCACCTTGCGTAGTGGTTAACACTGGAACCTATGCTACCATGTCTGGCTAAAATACCGCATGTAGCAACCAGAAAATGGTTATAAAACATCAATCGTTCGTAACCATGTCCTCTGCTTTGGTATCTTGCAAAGTTTTTCTCTACTGCCTCCTGTATAGGATTTCTAATGTTGGGAGACTTGCATTCTATAATGACAAGGGGAATGCCGTTAACAAAAACGACTATATCAGGATAAATGGGTTCCTTTAGACCCTCTAGTTGAAATTGATTTGTTACCAAAAAGTCATTGCTTTCAGGATTATCAAAATCAAATAATCTGACAGTCTTTTCAATGTTACCTTCTCCAAGGTCCTGGACAACAGTAATGGGGTCAAGGCCTCCTGATCTGGACAAGCCGACAAGTTTGGCTCTTATCTGTTCATTCAGGTCCAGGGGGTCTAGATTGGTAGGAAAGTTTTCTTCTTTTATCTGATCCAAAGCATCATATACTCCATCATCGTCTATTTCTGGATTTAACTTTCGAATTGCCTTTTCAAGTCTATCATATAATAAAATCTGACGATAATCTTTTCTTTCAAGGTTTAATTCCTGCTGACTCTTATACTCATAACCTATTGCAACAAGTTGATCTATAGCAGGCTTCTCTGATTCTAGATATTCTTCACTATCTTCCCTGCCTATTATATAAAAAGGAGTTTCTGGCATTCTACTCTAGACCTTAACTCGTATTTTTCCTGTCAACAGGTTTTGTATTAATCCTTTCTTTAGATTTTCTTCGGATTTCTTTTGATTATTGAGTTTTTCTATTAAATTGTCAACGTGCATTATTATGGATGCAATTTTTTGTTGTTCTTTTATTGGAGGTAGTACAATATTAGTATCAGATAATTGTTTTGAATTGAGATGTTCTTGTGCAACTCGTGATTTAAGTGTAGAAAAATAAAATTGGATTCTATGACTTAACAGTTGCATAGTTAAAAAATAAGGATCTACAAAATCTTTAGGAGAAATTATTAAATCATAGCCAGCGATTGAACCTTCCAACTCCTGAGCTATCAAACCTATATCTCCAGTATATACACCGCTTCTAACAACAATGATTTCACCTCTTTTGAGATATCGCATTTTAGATTTTGGAATTGAACTTGTATCGATTTTTAAGAGTTTTTCTTTATTTACTACTCCATCCGATATGTCAGTTGCTCTTATCAAATTTACACCATTAGCAGATTGTTTGGCTTGTTGAGCAATTCCATAACGTATTGATACTATATTTTCAAGTTTTGTTATTTGCCATTCTTCAGGTATTTCACCCAATTCTGTTTTCTTAAAGTTTGTATGTACTATTCCTTTTGTAAGTAACCTTTGCATCAATCCTTTCTTTAGTCTTTGAGTTTGTTCTATTACTTGATCTGCTTTTTGAATTAGATTATCAACATTAAACAAAATATTTCCGATATATTGTCTTTCTTTATAGTTACTTGGATAGGGTAGTAATACATTTGCTACATCTGAACTAGTAACAGCAGGGTAAGCCATGCCCTCCATCTGTTTAAATAACTAGATCTCTTGCGTAATTAGCACAGGTTAGCATGGTCTTTTGGCCATTATCGATTTCTATAACTAACAGATATTCATTATTCTATAATTTACCAATCCAGATACTATATCTGATATTCTGTCGTATTTTCTTAGCCTGT
>JBBRRF010000143.1:0-5098 GCA_038200885.1 Candidatus Nitrosocosmicus sp. | reverse complement strand
TTAAACAAGCAATATCTGGCTACTATAGAAAAAGGAGGTTCAACTTGGATATTAAAAAGTATCTGTTTAGATCTACGAACTAATGTATGTCAGTATAGCTATGGTCATATCTGTAAAAGAATCAACAGGTTAAACATCGATATTAAGAGATAGAACAGATAGTGATGATGATTATCCCATAATCGCCATAGACAGTACAGGTATCAAGGTAACAAACAGAGGTCAGTGGATGAACAAAAAATGGAATATAAGAACAAAGAAGGATATCTAAAAATTCATGTCGCCGTTGATATAAAGAGTAAGAAAATACTATCTATGCAGGTTACGGATGAGCACGTCCACGATGGCAAGGTTTTATTTATATTGATTGATGACCTTGTAAAATCAAATCAATGGAAATTAGACAGCTTTTAGATGATGTTGCTTATGACAGTAATGAGATTTTTAGATGCTTAATAGAGAATGGGATTACACCATGTACCAAAGTCAGAAAGGATGCAAGGGTAAGAAAAACCAGCCATAATCTTAGAAACTTGTCTGTAATATCACAGAGACACAATCTTCAACGATGGAAGGAGGATAGCGTAAGCTATGGACACAGATGGATGGTTGAAACAGCATTTTCTTCAATGAAGAGAATGTTTGTGGAGTATGTTTATTCTGTCAAGATGAAAAACATGAAACAGGAACTGTTGCTTAAAGCGTCATTGTATAACAAATTCATGTCCCTTTAGACCTGTAATATGAATTACTTGTAATCTAAAGGAATCATGCAACAGAGCAGGTATAAACTAGAACTAATATTTTTTCAAAGTATGTCAAAAATGATCAATAATTTAAGATAAAGAAAATAAATATCAATTCAACATTCGCGGATATTCTCGGTTGATGTGGATAATTAGCAGAAATCAAATCTTTATATTTTTCAAAATCATTTTTTTATGTAGCGATCATGAACAAAACTAGTTTTAAGCTAATTAATATTATGATTATATGTTATATAATTGGTGTTTCATTAGCTTCTTTCAATGATATAGATTCAGATTCTATGACATTTACAGCAATTGCACAAACTAACTCAGTTTCATCAGAGAATAAATATTCCACAAATACCTATGATAAATATAATGTAACTCTAGGCAATCCATTTTACACCGAGAATACAAAATCAACTAATATCCGAGTTACAAATGTTGATGTTATTCCAACTGTTGAAGTCACCTATACTGGTAACAGTACTATCGGTGGATCGGCTACCCAAACTATAGGTACAATAATAGATATGATGAATACTGACGGGACAGTTTCTTCCAAAGGTCAAGCGATAATATTGACAGCATCTGGTCAAGTTATAACTTACAGATCTGAATCAATAGGTAACTACAATCCTGATGGGAGTTTCTCAGATAGTGGGATGATGGTATTCCACTTGCCTTTCAAAATGAATTCAGCTAATTCTACAGGCTTATCCTCAAATTCAACAGACGCCCTCTATACCCAATTTGATAATTTATTTGGCATCTACAAGAAAACAGTAGACCCTGAGGGAAATGGTCTTACCAAGGTCTGGAAATGGAGATAGAAAACTGTATCTTAATGATTTAAAGATGGGTCATAACCCATCTTTATGAATAAATTAGTACTTTTATTTTACCAATATATTAAAAACCGGTATTTATAAAAGAAATGAAACCTAATAATTTACCCAGGTTGGTGCTATTCCTATCGCAAATAAATCCATAGTTGTAATATGTGAGAAACCTTCTGTTGCAAAACGAATTGCACAAGCACTCAGTACACATTATCACCACCACAGCAATAATTATTCAGACAAACCTTTAGCGCAAGAACAAAAAAATAGATCATCATTATCACCACCGCCAACATCTTCTGCAACATCATTTACTACCATCAGGGGAATGAATGGTCATGATTACATCATCTGTCATGCTTTAGGTCATTTATACGGGCTCTCAGATTCTAACAAAAGACCTAGAAAAGTATTCCCAGTTCTTGATCCGACCTGGTTACCATTATCCTTACTAAAAAGTAAAGGATCAGGTTCAAAATTTCTGGCTTTCAAGATTGAAAAAATATTAAGTGAAATCTCTCAAATATCTAAAAATGCCGCAGGCTTTATCCATGCCTGCGACTATGACCAGGAAGGAGAAGTGATTGGGTACAACATACTAGAGCACGCTTGTAAGAACAAATACTCTATTTCAAAGAGAGCCAAGTTTTCATCACTTACGGATGAAGAAATAATACATTCATTTAACAATTTGTTACCCCCCAACGAAAAGCTAAAGGATGCTGGGACATCCCGACATATGATAGATTTTATTTATGGAATTAATCTTTCAAGAGCCCTCACCAATTCCATCAATAAGAAAGATTCAGCTGGAGAGAGGAAGAAAGGATATCAACTATTATCGATAGGCAGAGTCCAAGGCCCCACTCTAGCATTTGTTGTAGAAAGGGAAAAAGAAATTGAAAATCACATATTTGAACCCTATTGGAATGTAACAGCAGATTTTGATAAAAATAATCAAATCGTCAAGACCTATTATTATCCTCAACGAATAGATTCAAAGTCAGCTGCCGAAAATATAATTAACTCCTGCAAAAATCAATTGGGCAAAGTAACAGACATCAATATTCAAAAAGCATCAATAAAACCACCAATCCCTTTTAACCTTGGAGACCTTCAAAAAGAAGCCTATAGGCTTTTTAGGTTTACTCCTAGTTACTCTCTTTCAATCGCTGAGAAATTGTACTTGGCTGCTCTTATTTCATATCCAAGAACATCAAGCCAAAAGTTGCCCCCCTCAATTAATTATGAAAAAATTATCAAAGCAGTGTCAAACCTTGATAATAATTTACATCATAATAATTCATATGGAAACAAAACTAAATCAATCCTTTCTTATTCTGAGATTTCTTCAAAATTGTTAGCCAATAAAGTCCTCAAGCCAAATGAAGGAAAAGAGACTGATCCTGCGCACCCTGCCATATATCCAACAGGCCAAAAGCCAAAACAAAATCTCGAAGATACAGAAATAAAACTATTAGATCTGATAATTAGGAGATTCTTCTCTTCATTTGGAGAGGAGGCATCATCTAGTCAAATTTCTGTCACGATAACAGTTAAAGACAAATTTACTTTTAAGGCAGAGGAGAAAAAAATTGTATTTGAAGGATGGATTAAATATTATAGACCTTATTTTGATTTATCAGGCTTTGTAAATTTGGACTCACTATCATTTCTAAAAACAAACGATATTTTAAAAAATGTAAAAATAGAACTGTTAGAAAAGCTTACCCAGCCGCCCCCTAGATACAATCAATCAACATTGCTACAAAAAATGGAAAGGGAAAAAATAGGTACCAAAGCCACTAGGTCTGAAATAATTAGTACGTTGTTTAAGAGAAATTATATAACTAATTTGGTGGTATCCTCTGCTAACAATCGATCTGTTACCCATGATTCAAAAGTATCAGAAAGTGCTCCTAGTTCCAATAATCAAAAGGAACAAACAAACAAAGTTAGTTACACAGGTATCCAAAAATCAGGATTAAGACCTACAGAAATTGGATTGGCGATTATAAGTTCTATGAAGAAATACATACCTAACATTGTTTCGACGAATCTAACACGAGACATGGAAACACGATTAGAACAAATTGAATCAGGTAATGCTACAAGTGTACAAGTGGTAGAAAATGCACGAAACCAAATCAAAGAAGCAATACGGTCTTTTAGTCTCAATGAAAGTAAAATTGGCCAAGAAATATCTTCAGCCTTAGAAGCAAATAGAACAAGCCCATTACGAAAACCTACTGTCCTAGCTACTTTAGGCACTTGCCCTGTTTGTAAGAGTGGAAATTTAATGATCAAAAAAGCGATAAAATCCAAAAAAAGATTTGCAGGGTGTACAAACTATTCATCGGCAAAATGCTTGGCTACATCTTCATTACCTCAAAAAGGTACAATAAAAAGTACTGGCAAAAAGTGTGAAAATTGCAACTGGCCCATTATCGCCGCAAGTGGCAACAATCAAGGAAAAAGATACCAATGGGAGTTTTGCATTAATTCGCAATGTCCTTTGAAAATATCTAGCAATGGCAGCAAGAAAAATGATTCTTCAAAATAAATCTGATAGGCCCTATACAAACGCCGGATAACCATTCATTTTAGACGCAGGACATTTTTGTCGATGTCGACTAAAATTATTAATACTAGTAACTAACGCACAAATTAGCGAGTTAGTAATGCTCTGCATAATATTTTTTCCTTATCGAATCTATCTTACCACAAGGACAGGACAGTGTGCATATTTCACCACTTCTGATGCAGTACTTCCCACTAGCATTTTTTTCAAACCAGTACGGCCCTTACTTCCAATTACTAACAAGTCGACATTTTTGGATTCGGCATAATCAACTATTGTTGAGGCAGCTGAAGTTTCAGCTTCAATAATTGCAGTTTCAAAGCTTGACCCAGTTGAATCAGTAGAATTAGGTATGCCAGTATTATTAGTAGTGGTATTGGTTCCTTCCGAAATCACTTTATCATTTTCTGAGGTCAGTATTCCCCTCTTGCCTGCACTGTACTTTTCTTTAAGTGAATTCATCAAATCTTCAAATTTCTGACGTTCTTTTTTTAGCTTGTCAGAACCATATGTAGGTGCTAATATAACACTTGAAAGTAAATATGGATACTTATAACCGTCTAAAATGTGCAAAATGATCAATGAAGAATTATATTTATTGCCTATTTCCATAGCACTTTCAACGGCATCCAATGAAGGTTTTGACCCATCAAATGCAACCAATATTTTTGAGAACATTAGGTTTTTTGTTTAAACTATAACTTATTTTAATTATTTGCTTAATTTTGCTGTCATTTTATTTTGAAACTATTTAGCTGTGAATTAATCATATGAGATTTATATTTAGACTGTTGAACAAGAGATAAAATCGGTAGAGATAATGAGAATCTACATCAGCCCCAATAATGCCTCTATTTCACCTTCGAGTATTCAATTTTAACTTCTCTTGAAATGACAGACTATTGCATTAGTGATAAATATTGGCA
>JBBRRF010000142.1:0-5106 GCA_038200885.1 Candidatus Nitrosocosmicus sp. | reverse complement strand
TATTCGTTTGGAATTATGTCCCAGCCTCAGCTATCTAAGGCTTAAAGGCTTAGATGAAATAGTTAGTTACAGTCAGAAAGTAAAAAAGCATCTTTCATCGTTTTTGGATTTTGTCACCGCTTGTGAAGAATATACACCTGAAAGTCAAAAGTTAGTAGAGGTGTTCAACCTTCAAAAGGTGATTCAAGGTCTAGAAGATGAAAGATTAGGGAAATTTATGGGTATTCAATCTCTGGAACGAAGGATAAATAAATTCAAGCAAGAAGAGGAAGCAACGAAGCAAAACTTGGTAAAGTTAAAGCAAGAAGAGTATAACAGATGGTATTCCTTATTTGGAACCGGATATAACTATTCTAATAATCAATATAATTAGCCGTAAGATGGCAATAAACCATAATTGTATTACAACCCTTTATGATATATGATCATATTGTAATTTGAAAGTTTTTTTACTATTGGATATATTTTCAATCAATCTTGACACTAAACATTGGCTGTTCTGGTTGGAGTTATGAAGGTCGGAAAGGTAATTTCTATCCAAAGAATTTAGAAAATAAAGACTATTTACCATATTACTCTAAATTCTTCAAATTTGTCGAAGTCGATTCTACCTATTATCATATACCTTCCAGACCAGCAATTAGGGGATGGAAAGAAAAAACCCCTGAAGATTTCAAGTTTTCATTGAAATATCCTAAAATAATTACTCATCAGAGGAAGTTAGAAGATGTTATCAAACCATTATCTGTATTGTTTTATTCGTTAGAACCCTTAATTGATAAAACACTTACATTATTAATTCAACTTCCACCTTTTCTTTCAGAGAAGAGAGGCTTTACCTCATTGCAAGATATGGTACATCACCTTGATAAAAGATTCAGATTTTCTTTAGAGGTACGACATCCTTCGTGGTTCAATGATGATGTATATGAATTTCTAAGAGAAAATAATATTTCGTTGGTCTGGAGTGTAAGAGACAAACTGCAATCTCCATCAGTCATAACATCGGATCAAGTCTATATCAGATTTATTGGTGATAGAAGCATTTCAGAAAAGGACTTTGGTAAAACAGTAAAAGACAGAAGAAATGAGATGCTTGAATATGTTAATAGGGTTAGGGATACACAGGATCAAAATTCAAACATCCAGGATATACTAATAGCGTTTAACAATCACTTTGGATTAAAGGAAGGAGATAAACTAAGTTGGAAAATCGAAGCTGAAAAATAACAGTTTAATAATAAAGATAAAACCAACGAAATAATTATTTTGTAAGAAATTCCATCATAGAGTTCCTTAAATCTTCATATACCTTATTTCCCTTTTCAGTTATACTATATCTTGTATAGACTCTTCTACCTTCAAGAAGTTTTTCAATTTTCAATATACCTTCCTGCTCAAATGCCCTAACATGGCTCCACATAAATCCATCTTTAAGTTTCAATTCATCACGTATTTCTTCACCAATTAAACTTTTTTTAGTCCATAATAACTTTAACAATATAATTCGGTCAGGATAAAGAATTCTATGTGATATTTTTGTAAGAGACATATATAATATAAGATTTTTAGATGATTTAAGGTTTAAGAGCTAAAAGTTCGCATAGCTTTGTTTTTAAGTCAAATTCCCTTATTTATAAATCTATGTCCAACAGCGACATTGCTTTACTCCTATTAGGTTTAGCGGGCCTATGTGTAGTAGGAGCAAAGCATTTCATAGACGAAGACCGAAAGGAACTTCAAAACAGAAAATGCTTGTGTAAATACTAGTTACATAAGCATGATATCCCCGTCTTTTATTGGGGATACTTCTGTACTCTTATATATAAAGTTTTAATTAATAATTCGTTACCTTCCGATGATGTCTTATACTATGAGAACGTAATTTAACCGATGTCAAACTTAAATGATGCTCAACTAAAAAACATTGGTAAAAAACTGGATGGTATTATATTTAAAAAAGAATACCCAAGCCCTATGAGGGATTATGTAAAAGCCGCAGTGTTATTTCATGACCTCTATAACAAGGGTATTGTTCTAACAATGGATGATGTCAATAGAGCCATAAAATTAGCAAAATCCCAATTTTCAGAAGAAATGATTAAAATAATGGGATATTTTGCAGAAACATTCTATTTGATGAAAGAGGGATTACAATCACCCTTTCGAGATTCATATAGAATGACCGAAGAACTGGAGAAAAATAGTTAATAAATATAACCAATCAGTTACTACTGCTCTTTCATCTGACGGTTTTTTACAACCTTCTGAAATAAGGTTATCTGACGTAGACTTTACAGAACCTAATTTGATAGGTTTTAAATAATAGCATAGTTTCAAAGGTTTATAATCTAATAGAGCTTAAAAGAGTGTTCGCCGATTGTTACTTCTTTTCGTAGCGATTCTAAAGCCTGTCTAATTGGTTGGTTTGGAGTAAGAGAATATTCTACTCTATAAAAAACCTTGTCTCCTATGGGTTTAACATAGGCCCTTAATGCCATTTCAGCGAATGGGATTTGTATATCTGGAAGTGTTACTTGAGCGGCCCCTTCAAATTCTACATCTTTATTCACATCACAGCCTTTTAGAATCCATCTGTTAACGGGAGCGGTTACTGTATCTCTATTATCTCTTAAAACAGTCTTTAATTTTTCTTCAACCCTTCCAAGAAAGAAAAGGATAGATGAAACATCTTGGTCATCAAAGAGTCTAAATGGTTGATAACTGCAAGATACATAAATCATTACAGAGCCATTAGGATGGAAACGAAACTCTACAACGTGGTTGCCTATTCTCTCTTTGACTGCTTTTGAGTTATTTTCTTTTTTGAATTGTAATAACTTATAGTTTTCTTTATCTATCCAAGTTTGAATTTGTAATTTATGGATATAGAGAATGGCAAATGATAGAAGTTTTAGAAGCGTTTCAAAATCATGTGCTTTAAGTGGTTCCAAGAGGTCCCTATGCCCAGTGGTATCTTTAGGTACATTGTTTTTTAAACGTCCTATCACTTTTGTTTTTGAACCTATGGAAAAGTATCGCTGAGGTCTTTCTCTTTTTATTCCTTTAATATAGAATCCTTCCTTCTCCAAGTCACTGGCAGTGAAAAGTGTTCTCTTAGCGTGAAAATGCTTTAGTGTGCGCTGAGCTTTTGGTTTTTTTACTTCAAATTTGGTAGTAATATCCTCAAACGTTATACCCCTCCCATTTTCATCGTATATTTTTTCCGCTAGTAACTTGACACTTGCCGCTTTGATGTAGGTTTTGTTTGTGAACATTAGTCCAAACCGCGATTAGGAACACATTTTTGATGTGATTGGTCCAATCTTCCCAGACCAAAATAAATAATCTTTCCAGAGTTTCTGTCAATTCGACCATTAAACCAGATTGCGTCAACATAGCTTTTTATTTTATTGAGGTAATTACGAATTCCCCATTCCTTCTTACTAACCTCAAATTCCAGTGGTTCTTCGAGCTTTTCTTTGAGGCTTTCAGCGACAGCAGCAGACGGCCCCAGTTTATCTGCAGCGGTAAACTGTTGAACCTATTGATGGGCCTCTTCGAGTTCTTTTATCCTCTCTTCTTTTTCTATACATCCAGGACATTCTGTTATACCTTTTCTATCCTGAACTGTAAATCCTTGATTTTGTTCTGTCGAATTTAACGATTCTTTTTGAGATACAGATCTAATAACTTTACTGTTCACGAAAGGAATCCCACTAGGTTGATTAGACGTTTTATTTTCTTCATCTGGAAATGATATCTTATTCCTGTCGTTAACTACTACCGTTCCACTGCCATTATTATTTAGCGGTCCTAATGCCGCTAAATTTGAGTGTTTGTTCTTCTTTTGCTTTTTTGCATTGTCCACTCTGGACTTTACCTTGTACTTTTCATCCAAGTACTTACGAACGGTGCGGGGCTTTAGATGACCCTGCAATCTATTGATTATTTCAGTACAGACTGTCTCCATTGGCATAATTCCTTCAAGGTCTTTGGCAAGATCGCTAACAATTTGTTTATTTTCTTTTTGAGTATTTTCCTTTACTATATTCAGTCTTTCTATGGCGTTTTCAATGAGCAATACAATGTCTTTTTCCTTTTCAATGGTTACCAATTTCAATACCTCTGCTATTGTTATGTAAGCGATCTAGTTTCTTGATATTTACAGCCCCAGATATATGCTTATGACCAAAAGCTTTACGATCTTTAGGATGAGTTTCTCTAGCTAGATTATTGATCATTATATCTGTGGCCCTCTATTACTGACCTATTAGAACTAAAGAATTTCAATGGTCTTTCTGTTACCTCATAAATTGGTATTCTTTCCATGAAAACCTCACTCCACGGTATGTGAGGATACTCTTGAAGTTCTTTTCTTATCCTTATCTTTTTCTTAAATTCTTTCGCTCATATTGACAAATGTTTCAGCCAAGCTTAACTTGAGATAACACGAATTTATGATGTGTTTACGTTAACTGTTTCGCTTCCTGATGAAAGTTGGTGTTCAAATTTACTTAGAAATGTCAGATGGAATAAAGGTCGAGTGGAATGTCCACGCTGCCATTCGTGTGACATAAAGAAGGATGGTCGATACCGTCCCTATTACCAAAAGTACTTTTGCAAGCAGTGTGAAAGATGGTTCAATGACAAAACAGATACGATATTTCATTATTCTCACACTCCTTTGAAGAAATGGTTCTTGGCAATTTACCTGTTCTTTATAATAGATCTCTTGCGTAATTAGCAAATGTTGACCATGTCTTCTGGCCTTCACCCACTTCTATCACTAAAAGGTATTCATTATCCTGTAGTTTACCAACCCTGATACTATATCTAATATTCTATCGTACTTTCTCAGCTTGTTTCTAAAGACATCGTTCATTATCCTGTACTTTTTTATCCTGCAAATAGCATGTTCTATCACTATTCTCTTTGCAGAATGATTTCTGTTGTACTCCTTTTCCTGTACAGTAAGTTCACATCCTTTCTCCCTTTTGATAGGTAATGATGATTTTTGATTCTGATAGTCTTTCTCTACTCCCAGAAAGCCAAGGTCATACATACTCACTACGTCCCCTGGTAAATTAGGATGGTTCTTTTTGT
>JBBRRF010000141.1:0-5113 GCA_038200885.1 Candidatus Nitrosocosmicus sp. | reverse complement strand
GTGAATGACTTGAAAAGCATTGGTTTTTTGGATAATCTGTCATAAGAAAGCAAAGTCAGAACAGGGTGATGAATCAAGATAATCAATAAAGCTGTTTTGGTTAATTACGCAAGAGATCTAGTGTAAAAGGTGGTTCAACGACAAAACAGGTACTGTATTTCATTATTCACATACGCCATTGAAGAAATGGTTTTTGGCTATTTACCTGTACTTTGGACTATAGCCTGGATGTTCCACAAGAGGGAGATATCATTAGAGTTGGTTGTACCATATCCAAGATACTATAGGTTTATCAGAACAGTTATGGAGAAGTTGTCATCGTCATCAATCTCTGCTACTAAACTTGATGGTATTACAGAGTGTGATGAATTCTATATCAAAGCAGGACTCAAAGGTAGATCATATCATGATGAGATTGTAAAGACAGGAAGAAAACCCAGAAAAAGAGGGTTAAAACCATGGAGAGGTAGGGGTACATTTGACAAGGACCATCCAATGATAAACTGCGTTCATCAGAGAGGAAATGAAGTGACGTATTTTGACGTTCCTTCTGCAGATAGGTCACTTATTGATATTGTCTGCAAAAACGTAGGGTATGGCTCTACAATATTTACAGATGAGTACAGTGCATATAACCAACTTCAGAAACATGGATTCATACTCGAAAGTGTAAACCATTCAGAGAAGGAATACGCAAACGGCATTGTACACGTGAATAACTGCGAATGCAGAAGTAATCTTTACCAGTTATGGATAAGAAAGTTAATGGGTGTAAACCAGTACAATTTTGAAACATACTCAAAAACATTTCAGTTTATTCATAACAACAATAAAAGAATCAAGACAAGAGAAGAAAGATTCATGGAAATACTCTATAATTAGCAGCTGAAACATTCAGAAATATGAGCGAAGTTATTTAGCACACAAGAACATTGGGTCATTTTTATACAACTTTCATAAATAAAGAAAAAGTGTAACATTTATTGGCTATTTAATAATAAAGAATCAATATGGGGTGGATTAAAGTCTGTGATGAGAATTCCTTAAAAAATGGAGATCTTATGGAGTATGATAATGGTGAAATGAAAATCCTGATAACAAAGATTAAAGACAAAATTTTTGCAACTGATCGAATATGCACTCATGCGTATGCGGATCTTTCAACCGGTTTTTTAAACGAGGAAGAAAAAACCGTAACTTGTCCACTACACATGTCATCTTTTAATTTGGAAAGCGGAGTACCTCAAAACGAGCCAGCAGAATTGCCTTTAAAGACCTATAATACAAAGGTTGAGGATAAATCTGTATACATATTAATTAACTAAATATCATATTGGTAAAATCGAAAAAAGGTATGTGTATTTATTTTTAATTCTAGTAAATAATATACCCTGAATAATTAATCAGTCATCCAAAATTATACCATACAAGAATAAAAAAATTTATCAATCTTATTGTTTATGATATATTATTTTCAGGTAGTCATAGCAAAACATGGGCTCAGTCACTTTCTAGTTTTGACTAAGGGGGGTTTGAGTTTGGTAGATAAATGGGTTCAATTACTTTTTTAATAATTAAATGCATATTAACATTTGCTAACAAATTTTAGTATTATAAAGAAATAATGAGCGCAAGGGGCTTACTATCAATATCGGTTCTTAGAAATAGATCCTAAGAGATAATGAGACTGTGAGAAATAAAAGGATTTATCAAAAGGATAATTCCGGTCCTGTTAACCTAAGAACATGATATAGCTTTAAGATGTTCTATTTCATTTATGATTAGCAAAAAAAAAACAGAACATCTTCATCATATGTGGAATCTAGTCTCTATTTGTACTTTCTTGGTCTATCGACAAGAAACGTTACCAAATCAAGGTTCTTTTTGCACAAGTTCAAGAGAAGCCACTTCGCAATCTGGAACTGGATTTAGTTACATCAACCTAAAAAGATCATATCGAAAATCAAAAGGATCTCAGAATTCATGGTGGATGAAACCCTGATAAAGGTCGGTTCAGAGTATATCTGGCTTTGGATGGTGTTTTCGAATCCAGTTCCATTTTTGACAAAAGGACATGATTTCTTTTATACATATGAGACAGTCTTTCGGAGGCTTTTCTTAATGACAGACCTGAAAAGTACAAATACAGTCCATAATGTACATAGTTTGAAGGTGTTTTATTACTGGCAATCATAAGGGAAATAGTGCACCTTCAAGCTATAAGATTTCGTTAACTTTACAGAACCATAATTCTATTATATTCTTTTTTATATTATTAGATATATAATTTAATTAGTGTCTAAATAAAATGTCACGAGAAAAAGAAGATAAGGATATTATCAAAGCAAAGCAACAGTCATTAAAACCAATAGAGAAAATTGAAAATGTAATCTCCAGATCAATAGAGTTTTCTGACGACTCTATATCTTTTGAAAGAATATCAGATAATGAAACTCATTTGAAATTAAAAATATTATTGTCCCCACTAATATTAAAAGAAGTCTTTAAAAACGTCTTAGAGATTGATGAGAATTTAAATGCAAATATTGATATCATGGATAGCAGGTCATTCAAAATCACTATTTAATTTGTCACTATTTTTTCTCTTTTTTGTATTGTGCAAGACCAATTAAAATGACTATTTTTATGGATCATTTTTATTAATAGTGAATAATTTTTGATGTCTACTTTGATTTTGCAAATACATTAAATAAATATAATAAAAGTTATATCGACTATAGAATTAGTAACACTTACTCCGATCCCGGAGTAAAAATATAGAAGGAAATGGATCCAACAACAAGAATAAACAATAAGGAGAAGTAAAAATACCGGAGCAGAAGTCATATGGCTGAGAAAATAATGACAATTAATTGGAGAATTTAGGAAATTTTTGATCATGTAATTATAGAAGAATGCTACATCCTATTCACAATAGAAGAAAAAATATACCAACGTTCTTTATAGATATGCTATTGATTGATAGTAGAGCGTTTATAAATCGTCTCCCAAAAAAGTATCTCGTAATCAAGAATCAATCTAGCAGCTGTACGTATTGTTTTTTCATCATATAAAGAAACGACAGAAGACAGTATCAATTCTTTAGATTTGTCTGTAAATTCTTTTGGTAATGGAGTAGCAAAGCTATCTAAAAATTTACAGGACTTATTATCAAAACCATAATTTTTTTGTAATGCAGAACTCATCTTGTCACAATTGTGTCCCCAAACCGGGAGATCTATGAGAAGAGCTGTAAGGACCTCAGCCTCTGATCCGTATACTGCAATTTTCGTAAGATAGTTGGTATATGCCTGACATCCTGAAAGCGGCTCATACGACTCCATCTTTCTTTTATCCATATTCATCGCTTTTGCGAAGATATTCAGGTTTTCAAGAGCATTTATCTCTGTATTTAGACAATCGGTAAAAAGTTTACTGGCTAAATCACTTGATGTTTTCGCTATCATAAAAGCAAAATTTCTCTTGTCATTTGTAATAATCTTATATTGTTCACAGATAAATATTTCTAATTTGTCTTTGGCTATCTGTTTCTTTTCTAATCCGTCTATATAGGGATGATCATAAATTGTATTTATAATATCGGTCAGGTCTCTTTGTATATCAAGTAAGATAGTCGGTTTACTATTCTGATAAGCCACATTGAATCAAGACTATGATACGCATCATCTTTTAATTATATTACGATTTGTTACGTATTTCAGTATCCTCATTTCATTTATCCTATTTTAATCCTAATTACTAGCTCTGTAAAGTTGACTAAAAACTATGGTTTTCCCTTGTTATCATTGTTTATGATACTCTCTTTTTTAACTGGTTCATCATTGTCTGAATAGCCTCCGGTTTTGTAGGAGCACCATTATGTAAATTAGATATTAACCGCGCATTAGGTTCATTCTTGAATGGATGTTCATTTAGCCAGTTTCTGACATAGGGAAATGACACGGTTAAAAGCAAAGGTCCTGATCCGGTCTTGGATTCGAAAGGAATTTCACCTTCTCCATACTTTTCTTTTAGTCGTATATTTTTTATTTTCAGTAAGGTGATTTCGTGATTTCGGGCATTAAGATCCCACATTAATGCCATAGCAGCCTTATTTCTTTTATAAGGCTCATATTTTATAACAGATAGAAACTCATCCTTTTCCCAGATTTCAGTTTCAGAGTATGGACTTAATCTTTTAGTCTTTTTAGGCTTCATCGATTGTAAAAAGACTGGGGTTTTCCAATCATCCATTGAATGGTTCCTACTTCTGTTGTACAACCATCTGAAAAAGTGTTTTAACCAATGAAGGTAATCATTATAAGTTGTTATCCACTTTTGGTCTGGATCTGAGTCTTTATCCTTTATTTTAGATTGCAAATATGCCAAAACATCTTCTCTTTTGTTAACATCTATTAGAGACTTAGAGTCAAGAAACTGTGAGAATGATAAAATAGCCTTGAGATTGTTATTTTGATGTCTTTCAGATGCTCCATTTTCCTTCATGAATTCATGAAATTCAAGGATCAGAAGAGAATTATTCCTATTAGAAAGCCTCTTTATCTTGTCAACGGTAGTAGTGAGTTTCGTTGGCACCTTTCTACACCTCCAGATAGATTTGACTACTGCTCATTCTGTATGTCTCTAACCAATTAAATAAAAGAGGCTCAAGTATATGAGCCCATGTAGTCAATGGGCCCAAGGGGTTTCGTAATAGATATATTACGAACCGCTTTTTTAGTATGTTTAATTACTGGCATTTTAAATGCCCAATTTTTTCTTTTTCTTTTCAAATGGAAATACGGGTAAATCTTCAACACTTTTGCTTTTATCTCTGTAGAATTCATTCTCCATATCTTTTAAAAGTTCTTTCAAGCTTTCTCTGCCTTCTTTAGTTTTTGCGACCTGTAACGGGGTTTTGTTTTCTAATATGGGATTCTTGGTTGTAATCCAGTTCTCGTACTGTTTCTGAATCATTTTTTTAAATGAATTTTCAATGGTATTTTGTATCCTTTCATCTTCATCTTCATCTTCATCTTCATCTTCATCTTCATCTTCATCTTCATCTTCATCAACCTCGCCATACTGTTCATTACTATTGTACTCATTGGAT
>JBBRRF010000140.1:0-5134 GCA_038200885.1 Candidatus Nitrosocosmicus sp. | reverse complement strand
ACCCTTTAGGACCATCAAATTCAATAAAAAAGTGATCTTTATCTTCCTTCTTTAGATATTTTCTATTAATAAAAAATTTATGATCGATTTGATATAAAGCTTCTTTTATTAATTTTTTGGCCTCTGAGAAGTCGATCACAAGATTATTTTTCATTTCCCCTATGATTTCTACCATGACAGTAGACGTATGACCATGAATTATTGAACACTTTTCGACCAGCGGTAATATGTGGGCATAATCAAATGATAATGATGGATCTTCGATAAATATGGAACCAACTTGTTTGCTTTCTTTGTCAAACAGAAAGATGTTCTGCATCTCATTTATTTTGCCTAGGTAAGATGACCTCCCTATCGCAATCATATCTACAAATGGGAATTTTTCTTGAATGATTCTAAATTCATTCATGTCGGTATCGTTTTCAATTATTTTAATGAACTTGTCTCCAATTTTAAAATCCATACTTAATTTTGAATCATTTAAAACATTATCGTAATTATATTCTATTTCTAGAAAGTCCAATAGTTTTGAGATTGAATAGCTCGTTCTATTCTTGATTAAGTTTTTGCTTTGACCTATGTATTTCAGATCTTTATCCAAATCTATTTTTGTTTATCTTCTCTCTATTATAATTATTACAAATATATTCTGAGGTAACCCAAACGTAAAAGTGCTCATTTCCGACGAATTAACCCAATATTTATATTCTACGGTAGAAGAGTTCACAAAAAATTCTGATAAGGTTGTAATTGCATTTTCTGGGGGGGTTGATAGTTCTTTATTGGCAAAAATTTGTAAAGATCTGGATAAACAAGTTCAACTAGTAACAATTGGTTTTGCCAATTCCCATGACATTGTATTTTCTAAATCCATTTCCAATTCTCTCTGTTTGTCTATGAATCACATAGCTTATGAAATTAAGGAAGGGGATATCCTAGATGATATAAAGTTTGTAAAATCAAAACTATCTTGTAACGTTCTTTCACACATTGAAAACTGTATTGCTTTTTATCAGATTAGTAAAATCGTAAAATATCATGAATTAGGGGATTCTTTCCTAACCGCTAATGGTTTTGATGAGTTATTTTGTGGATATGATCGATATAGATCATATTATCAAAATGGTGAGGGGTCAGTAACCACTTACATGGAAGAAAAATTAGCCAATGAAGATCACATGATGAGCGAAATTTCTAATGTGATAGCAGAACTAAAAATTAGTTCATACCAACCATTTCTATCAAGAGCATTTATTGAATATGCAAAAACTATCCCTTTGGAACATAAAATAAAGGGTCAAGATGATTTGTTAAGAAAGCATATTTTGCGAGAGACTGCAATGAGAATAGGCGTTCCAACAGAAGCAGCCATGCATCCTAAAAAAGCTATCCAATATGGGTCTTTGATCCACAAGTATCTATTAAAAAATAAATCTGTCTTGTAATATCAAAACTAAGTTTGTCTCTTTGACATAGATTCTATCCGTTTCATACGAGTACCTTTGGTGAATATTATGAAATATTTTTTATTTCTCTATAATGTCATCAATACTGATGGCCTTTTGTCATTTTAGTCACTTTGAGTGACTCTTATATTATGAATGTCCCTATGATAAACAATGAATGATTAAAGATGCAACAGCTGTAAAAAAAATTTTA
This sequence comes from Candidatus Nitrosocosmicus sp., assembly GCA_038200885.1. Lineage (GTDB taxonomy): Archaea > Thermoproteota > Nitrososphaeria > Nitrososphaerales > Nitrososphaeraceae > Nitrosocosmicus. Next base: position 3,475 of record JBBRRF010000140.1, on the reverse strand, counting down.
GTAGAAAATGGAATGCTTTAAGACATCAGGAGCAAACACATCATGGACTAGCAATAATTTTCAACAAGAAAACAGGAGCGATATTCAAAAACAGCAATGGTTCAAATAATGAGACGAGTGAGCCGTATGAACATGAGGATGAAGAACAAATTATTACAGATATATTCGGTAGGTTAATCCAACCTTTTGAAGAATTAGAGAAAGCATTAAGTGGTAATGTTCAGCAAATTGAACTAATAAATTATCTTTCGAATATCATTGTTGGAGCATTAAGTAGCTCTGATCCTGTTAAATCAATTCAGAATACACTACATTTCAGTCATTCGATTAAAGGTAAAGTAAAGATGGTATCATATGTAGCTCAGGGGATGGACATTCCTCCTCACCAAGCAGAAATTTATCTTGCAGAATTAATAAAGAGTAGTAGAATTATAAAAATTATACTAAATATTCCAAAATCAAATAAGTTTTTTAAACAAATTATGTGTTATTAAAATATTTCATTTTAATATTTTTATTAAATTTGATGCGGATCTATTTTTAAACCACGCCTCAATATTTAGTCGCAGTTAACGCGTATCAACACCTCAATATCTGCAGTACCCCTACTAGCTACTTTTTAGTCTTAAATTCAAATAAATGGGTGGATTATATTTACAATAGATTCATTTCTTCTCGAGATGTTGTTGGCATCCGTTTGTTGAATATTGTTCTTGATTTCGAGCATTATTATCAATCGACGTTTTCATTGAATCCAGATTGCCAATAGATAGTCGGGTTTCTCAAATTCTAGTATAACAAATGAGATAAATCGGAGCAACGGCTCTGCTAACTTAAGGGTTCGACCAACAATAAATTCAAACTAATCCTAGATTAAACGAATCATCTCCACCTAAATTTCTTGTAATTTGAGCACAATTTCTGACCCGTTTTTTCCAAGTGCCATTTTATATGGCTTTTTCTTGCTGACAAAGATAATGAAAAGTTTCCTCAAGTTAACGGCGCAGAATCAACTGGTTGTCACCTTTTATATTGGAAATTATTCTTGATCGATTATCGTTTAGATGCTAAATTGATATAGATCGCTTAGAAATACCTAAGTTTATTCAAATTATTCTATGAAATATAAAAAATATTTGATATGTTTGATAACTGTTCAATATTTTATTTCTTTGAGGAATATTTTGAATTATTTGCAATAGTTGAAAATATTTATAAAAATTTCAGAAATGATACATTCTTCTATAGAATTTTTATGTCCAAAAGGTTTAAAAATATCTTCTAGCTAATTTAGCTCAATGAAGAGTACATTAGCAATATTTGCTTTGTCAGCTGTTCTAATGTCTGGATTAATTTTACTTCCTGGCATAAACATGAAATCATTTGCAATATCAAATGAACAAAGTCAAATACCTTTTTCAAATATGAATTTGGCAATGGGCGGAGCCTTCCATCAAGTTTCTAGCGAGGAAGCAGCCACAAGTGAAGCCCCTATAAAAAATATAACATTTGTAGCTATTGAGAAAAATCTCACATTACCTAGTGGTCAAACTGTATCAGCATTGACATGGAATGGCACAATCCCAGGACCAACCGTTCGTGTAACTCAAGGTGATCTTATTAATGTTAAGATTATTAATCACCCAAATAACACCTTAATTCACAGCTTGGATCATCACGCATCTGTAATTAGTGCAGTGCCTGCCTTTAGTGCAATTAATGTGGGTGATACAAAGGAATATTCATTCATTGCACAACAACCAGGTGTTTTCAAGTATCATTGTGAAGGAAACAATGTATTGACAATGGATCAACACGTATTCTCAGGAATGGTGGGTATTGTAATCGTTGATCCACAAGTTGGTTATACAGGATATGAAGGCGTAGGTATAGAAAATGGTACTAATGCATTAACAACCGTGGATGTTGATGCAGATGCTAAAGAAGTTGCATTCCAATTCTCAGAGTATTATTTAGACCCATCGGGCCAATATGATGCTGCAGCAATGTTTGCACATAATCCAACTGCTTCATGGATAAACGGAATTCCATTTGGATATGATCCAGTAATTACCAAAACACCAAATGCAACAACACTGTTCTTTAAACAAGGTGACCACGTAAGATTCTTCTTACTTAATCATGGTGATCTCCCAGTCAACTTCCACATTGTGGGTGAGCAATTAGACAGAGTCACTGATGGTAGTATAGTTAGTGGAATTGGTAAACAAACCTATCTGTTAGGTGGATCCAATGATGCAATTGTAGACGTTACATTTGATAACCCCGGTGTATACGCATTTGTAAATCATGACTACTCACAATTGTTCAAAGGTCAAGCAGGATTAATTGTAGTCGATGGCCCAGACAATGGTACAAGCAATGCATTAAGAGGTATGGGGTTGAATATAACTGATGATGCAAACCCATCAAATGCAATTCCACCAACTGGTGCAAACAGCATTCCAGTGACTGTAAAACCCTACATGCTTGGTTCTCCATTAGCATGGAACGGTCAATAACTACCTCTTTTTTTTGATTATAAAAACTGAAAAACTATTATTAAATTAAAATAAAAAAAATTAAAATTATTATATTATCTCGATAACTCTATCAATATCCTCTCTATGGTATTTAGCTTTAGCAAAGAATCTACATCGCCCTTTCCTGCGAGAGCTTGATATATTTCAAATATATTAGCTAATGCTTCTTTTATCTTTGCATTTTTATCAGTGTCCACGGCTTTTGTAGTTGCTGTCGTCGTTGTTGTCGAGGTGTTATTTGGATTTGTAGGTGTCTCTAAAATATCCAATTGTGCATTTACCATCTGACTAACTGGATATATGGAATTACCTGCTACGAAAATAGCTATCATTACAACGGATAACTTGCCTAGATTATTCATATACTATCAATAATTTTTCTTATTATAAAAGTAATACCTTAGTTAGTAATTTAGAATGTATCATTATGATTTCAATTATGTAATATGATATTACTTTTTATAATATTCATTAAATACTATATTGCTAGTGAACATTCATAACTGAAATTCGTTAATAGTTTTCAATAATGATTCTACCTTCTTTGTTTTTGTCAAAAACCTTTTCTATCGCTATTCTTGAATCCTCAAGAGAATATCTTTTCCAAATTCTGGTTCTAATGTTTTGCCCTTTTGCCATTTCTATAAGGCTTAGTAAACCTTCAACAGATCCTCCTGTAGTACCTTTAATTGTAATTTGTTTATTATACAATACTCTGCCATCTATGAATAAGTTACCGCCAGTAAGTACACCAAATGTAATTATTTTTCCTAGTTTTCCAACTATCTCCATTCCTTTGGTCCAGGTCTTTTCTCCAAGTGAATTTATGACTACATCAGCCATGGCTCCATCGGTAATCTCCAATATTTTTTCTCTGAGGTTTTCGTCAATTGGTAAAACGTAGTCCGCGCCATATTCCTTAATCCATGGTT